>DASSPC010000301.1:0-9381 GCA_035699865.1 Oryzihumus sp.
CGGCGACAGGTCGTCGGCGCCGTCCTCCAGCCGGCCGGGCACGTCGTGCTCCGCGAGCACCTCGGTGACGCGCCGGGCCAGGCCGTGTCCCTCGGTGACGACGAGGGTGTGCCAGCCCTCGGCGGCCCAGCGGCGCAGGTCGCCCACCGCCGCTTCGGTGTCGCCGCGGTAGGCCTCGACGTCGGAGGAGCCGATGGTCATGCGCTCGCCGGGCAGGTCGTCGTCGGCGAACTCGGCCAGCTCCTCGTCGGAGGCGAAGGAGGTGAGCGACCACCACGGGCGCCCGGTGGCGAGGGCGTGCTCGCGCACCTGGGCGAGGGACCAGTAGGACGCGGTGCCGAGGACTCCCTGCAGGTCGACGGGCACGGCGTTGCCGGCGGCGGCGTTGGCCCAGCTGGCCTCGAGGAACTCGGCGCTCGTCGCCACCAGGTCGTGGGCGCGGGTGCGCACCCGCTCGGGGTCGACCAGCACGACCTGGGTGCCCGGCCGCAGGACGTCCAGGAGGGACTCCATGCCGTCGACCAGGGCCGGGGCGAGGGACTCCATGCCCTCCACGGCGATGCCCTCGGCCAGCTTGCCGAGCATGTCCGCGACGCCGGGCAGCTGCTCGGCCAGGGTGGCGGCGCGCTTGCGGACCGACTCGGTCAGCAGCACCTCCCGGCACGGCGGCGCCCACAGGCCGTGCTCGGCGATCTCGAGGCTGCGCTGGTCGGCGACCTTGAACCAGCGGATCTCCTCGACGGTGTCGCCCCAGAACTCCACACGCACCGGGTGCTCCTCGGTGGGCGGGAACACGTCGAGGATGCCGCCGCGGACGGCGAACTCGCCGCGCCGCTCGACCAGGTCGGTGCGCGTGTAGGCGGCCGCCGCGAGCGCCTCCACGACCTCCTCCAGCGGGGCCTCCTGCCCGGCGGTCAGGGCGACGGGGGCCAGCTCGGCGAGGCCGGTGACCAGCGGCTGCAGCACGGCACGCACCGGGGCGACCACCACGTCGACCACGCCGTATGCCGGGTCGGCCGGGTCCGGGTGCGCCAGCCGCCGCAGGACGGCCAGGCGGCGCCCGACCGTGTCGCTGCGGGGCGAGAGCCGCTCGTGCGGCAGCGTCTCCCAGGACGGGAACTCGGCGACCCGGTCCGCGGGCAGGAAGCAGCGCAGGGCGGTGGCGAGGTCCTCGGCCTCGCGGCCCGTGGCGGTCACCGCGAGGACCGGGTGCGCCGACCCCCCGCCGGCACCGGCGAGGGCGGCGAGCAGCGGCGGACGGGCACCCCCTGCGACCGCGACGTCGACGACCCGCTCGCCGCTGTCGGCCGCGGCGAGGGCAGCCCGGACGGGGGCGTCGGTGGTGAGGACGTCGAGCAGGCTGGTGAGGCTCATGGCTCCTGCAGGGGTGCGGTGGACAGCACGAAAGCCCCACTTCCGGTGGAAGCGGGCGTTCTTCAGGGTACGACTGCCACCCGACACCGGCACACGTGAGCGGATTTGGCCGACTGCGAGACGGGGCGCGGTGCCCGTCCTTACCGTGGGAGGCGCGGGCACAGGGGGCCACGTCCGGGAACACCGGCGCGGCTGACCCCGCGGGATGGAGCTGCGCCGTGCCCGACGACCCGACGATGCCCGAGGACGCCACCGCGCCCCAGGTGGATCTCGACCCGGCCGCCGTGTTCGACCTCGAGCTCGTGCTGATGCGCGTGCTGCAGGGTGCGCAGCCGCTGGGGATGCCGCTCACGGTGGCCGACCCGGCGACCCCTGGCGCCGACCCGCCGGTGGTGCGCCTGCAGCTGCCGGAGGAGCTCGCCGACCGCGTGGCCGCCGCCGGGAGCGTGGTGCTGCGCGACCACGAGTCCACCCCCCTGGCGATGCTCGAGGACGTCCACGTGGGCGCACCGGCGTCCGCCGGTCCCGGGCTGGAGCTGGCCGGGCGCGCCCGGCCGCTGCGACCTCGGGAGTCGGGCGAGAACCGCGCCGAGGCGCTGCGCCCCGGCGACCTCGAGGCCGCCGACGCCCTCGTGGTCGTGGGCCGGCCGCCGATGACCGGCGACGCCGAGGCCCTGGCCGCCGCCGTCGCCGCCGTCTCGGGCCGGGTGCTGGTGCTCGTGTCCGAGGGGCCCTCCCAGGACGGCCTGGTGCCCGGCTCGGTGATGCTGCGGCTCGCCCGGCTGCTCGCAGCCGAGCTGGGTCCCGCCGAGCGGGTGCAGGTGCGCTCGGCACCACTGGCCTGGCGTGACCCGGACAGCGACCTGGTCCTCGGCCAGCTGCTCAGCAGCGCCGCCGGTGCCGTCCCGCTGGTGCACCTGGCTGCCCGGGACGAGGCCAAGGGCGCGCGGCAGTGGCAGGAAGCCCGCGAGGCCCTCCAGCTCGGCACCGACGCGCAGCTGTCCCTGCTCAGTCCCGGCGCGGAGCCGGTGCTGCGGCGGTGGCGTCCACCGCGCCACGAGCGGGGCCTGGTCGTGATGTTCACCGGGCTGTCCGGGTCGGGCAAGTCCACCCTCGCCCGCGCGCTGCGCGAGCGGATCGCGGGCCTGAGCGATCGGTCGGTGACCCTGCTCGACGGCGACGTGGTGCGGCAGATGCTCTCCGCCGGGCTCGGCTTCGACAAGGCGTCCCGCGAGATGAACGTGCGCCGGATCGGCTACGTCGCCAGCGAGATCGCCCGCCACGGCGGCATCGCCGTGTGCGCTCCGATCGCCCCCTACGCGAGCACCCGCGCCGCGGTCCGTGCGATGGTGGAGCCGGTGGGCGACATGGTGCTGGTGCACGTGTCCACCCCCCTCGAGGAGTGCGAGGCCCGCGACCTGAAGGGCCTCTACGCCAGGGCTCGGGCCGGGCTGGTGCCCGGGTTCACCGGCGTCTCCGACCCTTACGAAGAGCCCGTCGACGCGGAGGTCACCGTGGACACCTCGCAGATGGACCCGGACGAGGCCGTCGCCCACGTCCTCGGCTACCTGCGCGTCGGGGGCTGGCTGGCGGAGGTGGACGCATGAGCATCGACCCGTTGATGGTGCTGGCATCGCTGGGGATCGGCGTCGTCGTCGGCCTGACCGGCATGGGCGGTGGTGCGCTGATGACCCCCGTCATGGTGCTGCTGTTCAACGTCCCTCCCCTCACCGCCGTGTCCAGCGACCTGGTCGCCAGCGCGGTGATGAAGCCGGTCGGCTCCTTCGTGCACCTGCGCCGCGGCACGGTGAACCTCGGCCTGGTGAAGTGGCTGTGCCTCGGGTCGGTCCCGGCCGCGTTCTGCGGCGTGCTGGTCACCCGGGCCCTGGGCAGCGGCAAGGAGGTCCAGGACGCGGTGCAGACCGCGCTCGGCATCGCGCTGCTCATCGCTGCGGCCGGCCTGATCGTTCGCGCGTACCTGCGCCTGTCGGAGCGGGCACGACGCCGTGACGGCTCCGCCGAGGCCCTGCCGCAGGACCGCCCCGAGGTGCGCATGCGCCCGGTGCCCACGATCCTCGTCGGCGCGGTCGGCGGCCTGGTCGTCGGCATGACCTCGGTCGGGTCGGGCTCGCTCATCATCATCGCGCTCATGGCGCTCTACCCGCGGCTCAAGGCCAGCCAGCTCGTGGGCACCGACCTGCTCCAGGCCGTCCCGCTCGTGGCCTCAGCCGCACTGGGACACATCCTGTTCGGCGAGTTCCAGCTCGGCCTCACCGCCTCGCTGCTGCTCGGGGCCGTCCCCGGCGTGTGGGTGGGAGCCCAGCTGTCGTCCCGCGCCCCCGGCGGCGTGGTCCGGCGCGCGCTGGCCTTCGTGCTGCTCGCCTCCGCCCTGAAGCTGCTGGGCGTCTCCACGGCGGCCACCGGTGTCGCGCTGGTCGCCGTCGCCCTCGTCGCACCGGTGCTGTGGATGCTCATCCGGCGCCGTCTGGGCTTCCCCGCCCTGGCCCGGCGTCGCGCACGGGCGGCGCTGCGCCGGACGCCGGCGGATGGGCCCCTGCCGCAGACGGAGCCCTGACCCCGGCAAAGGGGTGACGCTGCTCTACGCCTTGCTGGCGATCAGTCACCGATCCCGCACAACCACACTCGAATTGGCCGTCTTGAGCACCAATTCCCCTGTCTTTACGACGAATGGGGCCATCTGGTCGCCAGGCCGGGCTCAGGGGCGACGGCGCGCGTCCAGGACGAGGGAGACGGTGTGGGTCACGACGACGACGTGCTGGCACGGGAGCTGGCGGACGAGGCAGGCGAGCTGCTGCTGGAGCTGCGCAGCTCCGGCCTGACCGACATGACCGAGCTGCGCCGCCAGGGCGACGCGCGCTCGCACGAGCTGCTCATGCGACGGCTCCGGGAGGAGCGGCCGGACGACGCGGTGCTCAGTGAGGAGGGCCTGGACGACCGGGCCCGCCTGGCCGCGGAGCGGGTGTGGATCATCGACCCGCTCGACGGCACCCGGGAGTTCGGCGAGCCACCGCGCGACGACTGGGCGGTGCATGTCGCCCTGTGGGAGCGCGGCGACCTGGTCGCGGGCGCCGTGGGCCGCCCGGCCCGCCACTCCACGCTGGCGACGGACGCGCCACCGGCCCGGCCGGCCGGCATACCGGTGCGGTTGCGCCTGGCGGTGAGCCGCTCGCGGCCACCGGCTTTCGTGCAGGAGCTCGCCCGGCGGCTGGACGCCGAGCTGGTCCCGATGGGGTCGGCGGGGGTCAAGGCGACCGCGGTGCTGGACGGCACCGTCGACGCCTACGTGCACGCCGGCGGGCAGTACGAGTGGGACTCGGCCGCCCCGGTGGCCGTGGCCCGCGCGGCCGGCCTGCACACCAGCCGGATCGACGGCACGCCGTTGACCTACAACCACAGCGACCCGCTGCTGCCCGACCTGCTCATCTGCCGACCGGAGGTGAGCGAGCGCGTGCTCGCGGCCATCGCCGAGCTGAGCCCTGCCGCCGTCACGCACGAGGAGAAGGCCTCATGAACCCCCCTACCCCGGTCGCCAACGACTACCAGCTCAGCCAGCTGGACGCGCTGGAGGCCGAGTCGATCTTCATCTTCCGCGAGGTGGTCGCCGAGCTCGAGAAGCCGGTGCTGCTCTTCTCCGGCGGCAAGGACTCGATCGTCATGCTGCGCCTGGCGGAGAAGGCGTTCTGGCCGGCCCGGATCCCGTTCCCGGTCATGCACGTCGACACCGGGCACAACTTCCCCGAGGTGCTGGAGTTCCGCGACCGGCGGGTGCGCGAGCTCAAGGTGCAGCTCATCGTCGCCAGCGTGCAGGAGGCGATCGACAACGGGTCGGTCGTCGAGCCGCCGGACGGGACGCGCAACCGGATCCAGACGCCGGTGCTCCTCGACGCCCTGGCCAAGCACCGGTTCACCGCGGTCTTCGGCGGGGCCCGACGGGACGAGGACAAGGCCCGCGCCAAGGAGCGCATCTTCAGCTTCCGCGACGAGTTCGGCCAGTGGGACCCCAAGAACCAGCGCCCCGAGCTGTGGAACGCCTACAACGGCCAGATCCACGTCGGGGAGAGCATCCGGGTCTTCCCGCTGTCGAACTGGACCGAGCTCGACATCTGGTCCTACATCGCGCGCGAGGAGATCGCCCTGCCGTCGTTGTACTTCGCGCACGACCGCGAGGTCGTCGAGCGCGACGGGATGCTGTTCGGGGCCAACGAGTTCTTCCGCCCGCGGGACGGGGAGACCACCTCGGTGCAGCGGGTGCGCTACCGCACCGTGGGTGACGCGAGCCTGACCGCGGCGGTCTCCTCCGACGCCGACACGGTGGAGAAGGTGATCGAGGAGGTCGCCACCACCCGGATCACCGAGCGCGGCGCCACGCGCGGCGACGACAAGTTCAGCGAGGCAGCCATGGAAGACCGCAAGCGGGAAGGGTACTTCTGATCGTGGACATTCTGAGGTTCGCCACAGCGGGGTCCGTCGACGACGGCAAGAGCACGCTGATCGGCCGGCTGCTCTACGACACCAAGACGGTCTTCCAGGACCAGATGGACTCGGTCGAGCGCACCAGCCGGGACCGCGGCGAGGAGCACGTCAACCTCGCGCTGCTGACCGACGGGCTGCGCGCGGAGCGGGAGCAGGGCATCACGATCGACGTGGCCTACCGCTACTTCTCCACGCCCCGGCGCAAGTTCATCATCGCCGACACCCCCGGGCACGTGCAGTACACCCGGAACATGGTCACCGGCGCCTCGACCGCCGACCTGGCGCTGGTGCTCGTCGACGCGCGCAAGGGCATCGTCGAGCAGAGCCGCCGGCACGCGTTCCTGGCGACGCTGCTGCAGGTGCCGCACATCGTGCTCTGCGTCAACAAGATGGACCTCGTCGACTACTCCGAGGAGGTCTTCGACGAGATCCACGCCGAGTTCGTCTCCTTCGCCGCCAAGCTGCGCGTGCCGGACCTGACCGTGCTGCCGGTGTCGGCACTGCACGGCGACAACGTGGTCACGCGCTCGGCGAACATGCCGTGGTTCGACGGGCCGAGCCTGCTGCACCACCTCGAGACGGTGCACGTCGCCAGCGACCGCAACCTCATCGACGTCCGCTTCCCGGTGCAGTACGTCATCCGGCCCCAGTCCGACGACTGGCACGACTACCGCGGCTATGCCGGGCAGATCGCCGGTGGTGTGCTGCGCCGCGGTGACGAGGTGATGGCGCTGCCGTCGGGGTTCACCACGCGGATCAAGGCGATCGAGACCGCCGACGGCGAGCTCGAGGAGGCCTTCGCGCCGATGTCGGTGACGGTGCGCCTGGAGGACCAGATCGACATCTCCCGCGGCGACATGCTGTGCCGGCCGACGAACAGGCCGGTGGTCGCCCAGGACGTCGACGCGATGATCTGCTGGATGGACGAGAGCGCTCCGTTGCAGGTCGGGCGCAAGTACGCCATCAAGCACACGACCCGCTCGGCGCGCACGATCGTCCGGGACCTCAGCTACCGCCTCGACGTCAACACGCTGCACCGCGATGAGGACGCCCAGGAGCTGCGGCTCAACGAGATCGGCCGGGTCAAGCTGCGCACCACGGCACCGCTGATGTGCGACGAGTACTCCCGCAACCGCACCACCGGCGGGTTCGTGCTCATCGACGAGGGCACCCACCGCACGGTCGCGGCGGGCATGATCGGCGAGGCGTCCTGACGGGCGGGCGCTGAGCCCGGGGCGTCCCACTCACGCCCCACCGAAGCCACCAGATCCGTCGAACCACCCTGGGGGAAGGGGCGGTTCGGCGGGTCTGGTGCCTCGGCCCGGTGTCACGTCGCGCAGCAGGATGCCTTCCCGGTCGCGACGCCCGGCCGGGACCACTGCGCCACCGGGCGACCGTCGAGGCGCCACGGGTGTCCCTCGACCCGCGGCCAGCCGGCGGGTGAGCGCTCCCAGTGCTCCTGCCGGCCGTAGACGGTGAGGTCCAGCGCGTGGTAGCTGGTCGTCAACGCCTCCACGCCCCTGTCCGTGGTCCAGTACGTCTCGTAGACCTGGTCCCCGTCGCGCAGGTAGCACGCGATGAACCCGAAGTCGCGACCGTCCACCAGGGCGGGGTCGGAGTCCTTGGCCGAGTACCAGGGAAATGGGTACCCCATGAACTTCGCGAACGCGGCACCCTCGTCGTAGGCACCCTGGCCGAACACGGCATAGGTCACGTCCCGCGCGTGCAGGTAGTCCAGCGTCTGCATGTGGCAGGTCGAGAAGGTGCAGCCCTCGCACTGGTCCTCGAACGGCGCGCCGTCGTGCCACATGTGGAAGTAGGCGATGAGCATGCGGCGGCCCTCGAACGCCTCCACGAACGGCACGGTGCCGCCAGGGCCTTCGACGGTCACTGCGGGCACCGGGGCCATCGGCAGCCGGCGGCGAGCGGCGGCGATCGCGTCCCCCTCGCGCGTGTGGGCCTTCTCCCGGGCCAGCAGCGCCTCGCGCTCGCGCAGCCAGGTCTCCCGGTCGACGACCGGGGGCAGGGCGGGGTGGTGCACCGGGGTTGCGGTCATGACGTGTCTCCTTCGTTGCCCGTGGGTCTGCCACCCGTACTGACGAGCCGGGCCGATGATCGTCATCGGTCACCGATGACGACGGCGACCTCCGGTCGTCAGTACTGTCGTGACGACCACTCCGGACAGAGGGGGCCAGGTGCCCGACGAGCGTGACGCGTGGCTGCAGGGCGCCTTCTCCGAGCACCGGCGCGAGCTGCATGTCCACTGCTACCGCCTGGCCGGGAACGTGGCGGACGCGGACGACCTGGTGCAGGAGACGTTCCTGCGCGCCTGGCGGGCCCGCAGCCGCTTCGAGGGGCGGGCGTCGGCGCGGACCTGGCTCTACCGGATCGCCACCAACGTCTTCCTCGACAGCCGCAAGGCGGCCGCGCGGCGCTCGGTGCCGTCCGGCGACCCGCTGGAGTGGTCCACCGAGCTCGGCCCCTATCCGGACGCCCTCCTGGCCGATGACCCGCAGACGGGCCTGGCCGCGCGGGAGACCGTCGAGCTCGCCCTGCTCGCAGCGCTCATGCACCTGCCCCCGCGGCAGCGGGCGGCGTTCGTGCTGCGCGATGTCCACGGCTGGACGCCACAGGAGGTCGCCGGCACGCTCGACACCGGCGTTACGGCCGTCAACAGCCTCCTTCAGCGGGCCCGGGGCGCCCTGCGCGGCCGCGTGCCACCGGATCCCCGGGACTGGCGCCGACCGCAGCTCACCCGCGAGGACGAGGACGTCCTGCGCCGCTACGCCGAGGCCAGGACACCGGAGGACTTCCGCGCACTGCTCGCCGAGGACGTCCGCATCACCATGCCGCCCGAGCCGCCGGTGGTCGGGATCGACGCGGCCGCCGAGTTCCTCGGTCGTCCCCTGGACTGGCGCACGTTCCCCACCTCGGCCAACGGGAGGCCGGCACTGGTCAACTACCTGCGCCACCCCGGCAGCACGCACTACGAGGCGCTGGTCGTCGACGTCCTGCGGGTCGTGGACGGCAAGATCGTGGAGAGCAACGCGTTCGTCGGCGCCCGGCACGTCATGGCGTTCGGCATGCCCGCAACACTCGGGGGCTAGGGACGCCCGCCGGGCAGCAGGGGGTAGCGGAAGGCCCGCAGCGCGGGGGCCGTCAGCGTGGTGACGAGCACGCGCTGGCGCCGCGGCATCGCCTGCAGCCACTCGTGGTCGGGACACAGCTCCACCGAGCCGACCCGGTGTCGCGACGGGTTGCCGGCGACCGAGTGCGTCGGCTCCAGCCGCACGCTCGTCGGGCTCTCGAACGGGAGCGTCGCGGGGTCGAGCCCGACCATCTGCACCACGCGCTCCATCGACTCGCGCGGTGCACGCACGAAGTCCTCGTAGCGCAGCCGCAGGTAACGGTCGCGGTCGCGGTGCCACAGCAGCACCGTCAGCGAGTTCCAGCACAGCCACAGCAGGGAGCTCTTCCACAGCGGCTGCTGCGGCATGAAGCCGTCGCCCGCCT
>DASSPC010000302.1:0-25942 GCA_035699865.1 Oryzihumus sp.
GACCGTCAGCTGGGTCGGCTCGGCCGGTGACGACACCGCCTTCCTGTCGCACCTGCTCGGCCAGTCCCGGCGGGCCGCCGGGTCGGTGACCACCACCTCGGTGCCCGGCGTGGTGTTCATCCAGCTCGACGGACTGTCGGCACCGTTGCTGCAGTGGGGGATCCGCAGCGGGAACCTGCCCACGATGACGCGGTGGGTGCGCACCGGCACGCACTCGCTGACCGAGTGGCAGGTCCAGCTGCCATCCACCACACCGGCCAGCCAGGCCGGGCTGCTGCACGGTGCCAGCGGGCAGGTCCCGGCATTCCGCTGGTATGAGAAGGAGAACGGCGCGCTGATGGTGGCCAGCAAGCCCAAGGACGCCCACGTGATCCAGCAACGGCTCACCGACGGCCGGGGCCTGCTGGCCGACGGCGGCACCAGCATCTCCAACATCTTCACCGGTGACGCTCCGACCGCCCTGTTGACGATGAGCGCGGTGACGGGGCAGGACGCCCGCCGGGCCGCCCGGCGCGGTCCCTCCCGGGGCTACGCGGCGTTCTTCACCAACCCCTACGGGCTGTGCCGGTCCCTGGTGCTCTCCGTCGCGGAGATGGTCAAGGAGAAGTTCCAGGCGCAGCGCCAGCGGCAGCGTGGGGTGGAGCCACGGATCGACCGGCACGGCTCCTACGTGCTGCTGCGGGCCGTGACCAACGTGCTGCTGCGTGACCTCAACGCCGGGCTCATCGTGGAGCAGATGATGGCGGGCACGCCGTCGATCTACACCGACTTCACCGACTACGACGAGATCGCCCACCACGCCGGGCCGACCCGGCCGGAGTCGATGGCCTCCCTCGCCGGGCTGGACCAGCTCCTCGGCGTGCTGGAGTCCGCGGCCACGCACGCGCCGCGGCCGTATGCGTTCGTCGTGCTCTCCGACCACGGCCAGAGCCAGGGCGCGACCTTCCGCCAGCGGCACGGGCAGACCCTGGAGGAGCTGGTCCGGTCCCTGATGGGTCCCTCCGGCGGCAGCGGCAGTCCGACCGTCACGGCCGCCACCGGGGTGGAGGAGACCGCCGGACCGGCCAACACCTTCCTGTCCCAGGTGGGCAGCCAGGGTGGCGCCACCGGGCATGCCGTGCGCCGGGTCCTGCGGCACCGGTCGGTCGACGACGAGGTGCACCTCGAGGCCGGCAGCCACGACGGGAGCGGTGCCCCCGCGGTGCCGGCCGGCGCGCCCGAGGGCGGAGCCGCGGCCGACGTCGTGGTCATCGCCTCGGGCAACCTGTCGATGGTGTGGTTCCCGGGTCACCCCGGGCGGATGACCCGCGAGGAGGTCGAGGCCGCGTGGCCCGGGCTGCTGGCGGCCCTGGTCACCCACCCCGGGATCGGCTACGTGGTCGTGCAGACCCGGGCACACGGGCTGGTCGCGCTGGGACGCGACGGCACGCGATACCTGGAGGAGGACCGGGTGGAGGGACGCGACCCGCTGGCCCCGTTCGGGGAGGCGGCGCCGCGCGAGGTGCTGCGGCACGCCCGGCTCGAGCACGTCGGGGACCTGGTGCTCAACAGCGCGATGGACCCGGGCACCGGCGAGGTGGCCGCGTTCGAGGAGCTGGTCGGCAACCACGGCGGCCTCGGCGGCTGGCAGACGCAGGCGGTGCTGCTGCACCCGGCCGCCTGGCCGGTCCAGGACGCCCCGCTGCGCGGCGCGGACGCGGTGCACCACCAGCTGGTCCGCTGGCTGCGTGACCTCGGCCACCGGCGCGGCCTGGGCGACGGGGAGGTCCCCGCGGCCGCGACCCCGGCCGGGTCGCCCGCACCGAGTCATCCGCACTGAGTTATCCGCACTGAGTCATCCGCACTGAGGGAGGCGGGACCGGCAGGCGTTGGACGAGGCTCGGGGAGAGGGCAGGGCCTGCATCGACGGAGGGAACCGCGTGTCCGAACCCAGTGCACCGGCGGCTCGGCCGCCACAGGAGCAGGAGGTCGCCCGGCTCAACGCGCGCATCGCCTCGCTGGAGCAGGAGCTGGCCACAGCCCGGGCTACTACGCCCGCGGACACCACCCGGGCTCCTCGGCCCGGACGATGGCGTGCCTGGGTCGCCGGGCTGCTCATCGTGGTCGGCTCGCTGCTGGCGCCGCTGTCGGTGCTGGCCGTCTGGGCCAACCGGGAGGTCTCCGACACCAGCCGGTACGTCGAGACGGTCGCCCCGCTGGCGCACGACCCCGACGTGCAGGCCGCGGTGACCGATGCCGTGACCAGGCAGGTGTTCACCCACGTCGACGTGCCCGCGCTGACCACGCAGCTGCTCGACGCCCTGCAGGCCCGGGGAGTGCCCCCGGAGCTGACCACCCGGCTGCACGCCCTGGAGGGGCCGATCAACAACGGCGTGCAGGGGTTCGTGCACGACCAGGTCGCCAAGGTCGTGGCCAGCCCGGCCTTCGCCCAGGCGTGGACGCAGGCCAACCGGGTCGCCCACGAGCAGATGGTCAACGTCCTGACCGGCAAGCAGGGCGGGGCGGTGAGCTCCAAGAACGGGCAGGTCACGGTCAACCTCGGGCCGTTCGTCAACGAGGTGAAGAACCGGCTCGTGGCGCAGGGCTTCACGGTGGCCAGCAACATCCCGGCCGTCGACGCCTCGTTCACCGTGTTCCAGTCCCAGGGCGTCACCAAGGCCCAGGGGCTCTACAGCCTGCTCAACACGCTGGGCGTCTGGCTTCCCGTCCTCGCGCTGCTGCTGCTGGCGATCGGCATCTACGTCGCCGGCAACCACCGGCGCGCGACGCTGGCCTCGGGGCTGGGCGTGGCCGGCGGGATGCTCCTGCTCGGGCTGGGGCTGGCCATCGTCCGCCCGCTCTACCTCGACGCGGTGCCCAGCACGCTGCCCCACGACGCGGCCGCGGCGGTCTTCGACACCGTCGTGCGGTTCCTGCGCACCTCGCTGCGCGCGGTGCTCGTGGCCGGTCTCGTGGTCGCCCTGGCGGCGTTCATGAGCGGCGGGTCGGTGACCGCGGTCTCCACCCGGCGGGCCCTCGTGCGCGGTATCGGCAGGCTCCGCGGCGGGGCCGAGTCCGCGGGCCTGCGCACCGGACGGTTCGGCCCGTGGGTCTGGGACCACAAGCGCGCGCTGCGCGTGGGCGTGGTCGCGGCCGGCGCGGTGGCGCTCATCTTCTGGACCCAGCCGACCGCCGGGGTGGTCGTGTTCCTGGCCGTGCTGGTGCTGCTGGTGCTCGCCGTGATCGAGTTCCTCGGCCGCCCGCCGGGTCCGGCCGCGCCGCCCGGCGCCCACGCCGGGCCCCCGCCGAGCCCGGCCTGACGCCAAGGCCCCAGCCCGCTGGGTCGTGCACCTCGCGGGTTGGGGCCGTCGCGGGTCTCAGGCCGGCTCGCAGCAGGGCGCGACGCGGACACTGAGCAGGTCGACGCCCTGCTCGGTCAGCAGCCGCAGCGCCGCGGCCAGCATCCGACCGGGCAGCCGCAGGCAGAGCACGCTGCTGCGCCGTGCGACGGCCACCGTCAGGTCGGCAAAGGCGGACTGCAGCACCGGGCCCAGCGGTCCGCTGACCTCCAGCTCGGCCCGCCGGTCGTCCCGGTGCAGGCCGGCGAGCTCGAGCCCGAACCGCGATGCCCGCCCGATCGCCTGGGCCAGGGCCATGGGGTCGGTCCCGCACGTGCCCAGCACCGTCGTGGAGCCGACCTCCCCGACGACGGACTGTCCCAGCACCAGCTCCACCTGCTCCGGCAGTGGCCCCAGCACGGTGACGTCGTACGACTGGACCATCTCAGGCCTCCATCCAGCACGGGCCGGCCCGGCTCCTTGCGGACCTTGGCCCCTATCCCACGGTGGACCTCCGGCCTGAGGCTGTGATCGTCGTGCACGGATGATTTCGGGGGCCTTTGGAGGCGATAGCTCGTGCCGGACCAGTCCAACACCGCGCTGGCCCGCCCCCGGCCACCAGGGGCCGGGGTGCCCGTCCGGCTCCCCGCCGCTGCGGACTTCCTCATGCTCACCACGATGTACTCCCCGCCCCGGTTGCCGCGGCGCCCGGTCATGCGCGACCGCCTGACCGCGCAGCTGACCGAGGCGGTGCGGGACAGCCCGCTCACCCTGGTCAGCGCGCCGGCAGGTTCCGGCAAGACGACCCTGGCTGCCACCTGGCTGGACGACCCCGGTGTCCCGTGGCGGGTGGTCTGGCTGACCCTGAGCGAAGCCACCGGCTCCCCGGAGGAGTTCTGGTTCTTCGTCATCGAGGCGCTCTCGCGCGCCGGCGTCGACCTGCCGCACACCACGAGCCTGCCGGGCCTGCCGCAGGACTACGACGCCCTCGTCACCCAGCTGGCCACCGACCTGCTCAACCGCGCCGAGCCGGTGGTCCTGGTCCTGGACGAGGTGGAACGGCTCGGCGACGCCCGGGTGCCTCACCAGCTCGACCTGCTGCTGCGTCTGGCCTCGGTGCGGATCCGGCTGGTGCTGCTCAGCCGGGTCGACCCGCTGCTGCCGATGCAGCGCTACCGGCTGACCGGCACGATGAGCCAGATCCGCATGGCCGACCTCGCGTTCACCCGGGAGGAGGCCCGCGAGCTGCTCTCCGGCTCCGGCATCGACCTGACCGAGCCGATGGTGATGGCCCTGTACGACCGCACCAAGGGCTGGGCCGCGGGGCTCCAGCTCGCCGCACTGGCTCGCGAGCACCGTCCCGACTCCGACCCCGAGGCCGGCGACTGGCTGCTCGGCGCCCAGGACGCCAACCTGGCGGAGTACCTCACCGGGGAGATCCTCGCCGCCCAGCCGCCCCAGCTGCGAGACTTCCTGCTGCGCACGAGCATCATCGACCCGGTGTGCGCCGAGCTCGCCGAGGTGCTGACCGGGGACGTCGGGGCGGCGATGTCGCTGATGACCCTGTCCCACCAGAACATCCTCGTCGAGGCCGCGGGGGACCTCCCCGGCTGCTACCACGCCCACCCCCTGTTCCGGGAGCTGCTGCGCGCCCAGCTGGCCTACGAGTCACCGCAGCTGCTCCCCGGGCTCCACGAGCGGGCCGGGCTCTGGTTCGCCGACGCGGGCATGGTCGACCAGGCGCTCGCGCACCTGGCCTCTGCCGGGTGCTGGCAGGAAGTCGCCCACCTCGTGGTGCGCCGCGGGCTCGTGGGTGACCTGTTGCGCCCGTCCTCGGGCTGGCTCCTCCAGCGTGTCGCCGGTATGCCGGCCGGCACGCCGGGCGCGGAGGCCGCCGTGGTGCGCGCCGCCGCGGCCCTGGGCCGGGGCGACCTGCCGGCCTGTGACGACGCGCTCGGCGCAGCCACCGAGCAGGCCAACGAGGACGGCCATCTCGGGGTGGCGCTCGCGACGACGCGGCTGGCCGCGGCCGCCTCCCATGCGGACCCCGAGGGGGCCGGCGTGTGGGCCGACCGGCTGGAGCAGGCGTGGGCCGGGATTGCCGATGGCGACGATCCCGCACCCATGCCGGCGGACCTGCGGGCGCGGCTGCTGTCCACCCGCGCCCTGGCCCAGCTGCACCGCGGGGACCTCACCGCCGCCACCGCGACGCTGGGCCGGGCGGTTGGCGCGTGCGTCGAGGGCGGTCTGGGGGCCGAGCACGTGGCCAACCTGGGCCGACGCGCCCTCGTCGAGGCCGTGCTCGGCCGCCTGAAGTACGCCCGGGAGCTGGTGGACACCACCGACCGGCTGGTCGAGGAGCAGTCCGTCGCGGAGGAGGGCGCCCCGGCTCTGGCGATGGCGGCCGCGTGGGTCCAGGTCGAAGCCGGCGCGGCCGAGGCCGCGTTGTCCATGCTGCCCGAGTCCACGGAGTCGGCCGAGCCGCTCGAACGGGTGGTGCTGCAGGTCCTCGGCGGGGTCGTGCGGTCCCGGGCGCTGCGCGCGCTCGGCCGCCCGGAGGCGGTGGGCGACCTGCCCGAGCTCCAGGACGTGCCGACCGGGTGGCTGGGGGACCTCCTCGCCCAGGAGCGGGTGGCCGCGCTGCTCACGGCAGGCGACCCGGTGGGCGCGCAACGCGAGGCCGCCCGTGCCGCGACGGGCGTCCGCGGCACGCTCCTTCGCACCCGCGCCGCCCTGGCCGGCGGGGACGGGTCGTCGGTGACGAGCCTGGACCCGGCGACGGTGGAGCACACAGATGAGCTGCCCGTCGACCTGCAGGTGGAGGCGTGGCTGGTGCAGGCCCAGGCACGCCTGGCCGCCGGCAGCCGCGAGCCGGCGGTCGCGGCGGTCCGGCGTGCGGTTCGGCGGGCTCGGTCCGAGGGTCTGCGGCGCCCGTTCCGTGAGGCCCCGCCCGAGGTTCGGCGGTTGTGGGCGTCCCAGGGGACGGTCGCCGATGCCGCCCGCTGGCTCGCGGAGGGCGCAGTCCCGGCGCGGCCTGTCGCGGCCGCTGCCCGGCGCCCGGCGGCACACCACGGGACGCCTCGGCCGCTGCCGGCCCGGGCTCCGGTGCCGGCGGAGGGACGACGCGGCGGGGCCGAGGAGCCGATCATCGTTGAGGCGCTCAGCGCGCGGGAGACCGAGGTCCTGCGTCACCTCGCCGACCTGCTGACGACCGAGGAGGTGGCCGAGGCCATGTTCGTCTCGGTCAACACGGTCAAGTCACACATCCGCAGCATCCTGCGCAAGCTGTCGGTGGCCCGCCGTAACGAGGCGATCCGCCGCGCCCGGGAGCTCAACGTCATCTGACCTCCCGGGTCGCAGCGCCCGGGAGGTCAGATGGGTCCGAGGGGGTCAGATCCCCCGCAGGGTCTTGATCCGCCCCGTACGCTCGGCTTCCTCGAGCGCGTGGAAGTCGGCCTCGTTCTGGTCTGCGTACGACTCGGCGAAGTCGGCCACCGCCTGGGCGAACCGGTCGCTGCCGCCGAGGTAGGCGGCGATGCCGATCCGATCCCCCGAGCGGGCGTGGGCGCGGGCGAGGGTCCAGCCGCACATCCGCGCGTAGGCCCGCATGCCGGAGGGGACCATCCTCTCCACCTCGGCCGAGCCCTTGCCGTCACGCAGCTGCCGCACGTAGAAGTCGCGGTTCTGCCCGTCGATGCCGACCACCGTCCCGGTCCCGAGGAAGATGTCCGTCGAGGCCTGCATGAGGTGCTGGCCGGCGACGACACGGTAGCCCTGGTTGCCGTATGTCGGTCCGTCCAGGTACGCCTCCAGCACTGACTGCTGGGCCTCCTTGGCCTGGAGGAACAGCGGGTCCGCGTCATCGCGGCCGAGCATGAGCAACACCCACGCGCGGGTGCCCACGCTGCCCACACCGACGACCTTGCGGGCCACCTGGGTGAGCCGGAACTGGTCCAGCAGGGCACGGCGGTCGGGGAGCAGGCTGTCGCGGTAGCCGGAGATCACGACCCGCAGCGCGGCATACAGGTTGTCCGCGGGCTCCCCGGGGACGAGCTCCTCGATCGGCACCAGCACGGGCGGGTCGCTGATGATCCGGCGCTGGCCGTCGACCATCGTGGTCAGCTTGCTGAACGCCTGCAGGCTGTCCTTGGTGCGCGCCTTCGCGAGGTTCTCTTCCGCCCGCTTGAGCTGCTTGGCGCTGACGTCGGTGCTGAACTGGGTCATGAACTGGTCGACGTCCAGGCTGGCGTACCAGACGGCCAGGTTGGGCTGGTCGGCGAACGTGCGCATCGCGGTGCGGTAGGCCTCGGCGCCGGCGAGGCAGACCTTGCGCCGGTCCTTGGTGCTGTAGCCGTTGTCCCGGCCCGCGACCGCGAGGCTGGCCACGAGCCGCTTGACGTCCCACTCCCACGGGCCGGGGTAGGTCTCGTCGAAGTCGTTGACGTCGAAGACCATCCGCCGCTCCGGCGAGGCGTAGACGCCGAAGTTGGACAGGTGCGCGTCACCGCACGCCTGCACGTGGAACCCGGAGGTCGGCGTCCTCGCGAGGTCGGCCGCCATGACCAGCGCGGCCCCGCGGTAGAACGTGAACGGCGACACCAGCATCCGGCCGTAGCGCACGGGCACCAGCTCCGGCACCCGGCTGCCGGCCTGCCCCTCCAGCAGGGTCACCGGGTCGAGCCGCCCCGACCCCGTGCCGGGGTCGGCGTGGCTCTCCAGCGGCACCCGCTTGCGCGCGTCCTTGCCGCGGGCGGAGCGGTCCACCGGGCTGAGGTACTCCGGCGCGACGTGTGCAGGCGGTCCCTGCGAGGACGGCGCCGCCGGTGCAGGCGAGGGGGCGGTCGTGGTGGGCACGGCGGGGGTGGGCGTGGTCGCGGTCATGTCCTCCAGCGTGTCCCGGTGGGCCGGGCGGCGGTTCATCCGCCGCGGGGGATTCAGTGCGCGGGCGGGGGCCGTGGAATGCAGGGAGACGGCCAACGAAACGGAGTCAGCCATGGAAACCGGTCCCGTAGACCTGCTCATCGTGGAGTTCCCCGGCAACAACTTCCGGGGAGAGATCGCCCCCGCCCTGCGCGAGCTCGTCGTCGACGGGATCGTGCGGGTCCTTGACCTGCTGTTCGTCTACAAGGACGAGAACGGCGAGGTCGGCTCGGTCGAGCTGGCGGGCCTCGGCCCGGACCTCCAGCCTGCGTTCGCCGACCTCGACGGCCAGCTCGGTGGCGGCCTGCTCGATGCCGAGGACGTCGCCCAGGTCGGCGCCGCCCTGGACAACAACAGCTCGGCCGCCCTCATCGTCTGGGAGAACACCTGGGCCGAGCGGTTCGTCACGGCGATGCGCCGCGCCGACGCGCGGGTCGTCGACCAGGTGCGGATCCCCGCCGAGACCGTGTCCAAGGCGCTCGAGTCCTACCAGCAGCAGGCGGGCTGACATGGGCCTGATCCGTGGCGTGGCGCGCACCGCGGTCGTCGCGGGCACCGCCTCGGCCGTCGCCGGCCGGGTGCAGCGTCGCCAGCAGAACAAGTGGGCCGCCCAGGACGCCGCTGCGGCGCCCCCGCAGGAGGCGCCGCCTCAGCAGCAGGAGTATGCCGCGCCGCCTCCTCCCGCGCCGGCGCCAGCCCCCGAGCCCACAGCGTCGGGCGGTACGGACCTGGTCGCGCAGCTGCAGCAGCTCGAGCAGCTGCACCAGCAGGGCGCCATCAACGACCAGGAGTTCGCCGCGGCGAAGGCCAAGCTGCTCGGCGGGTGAGCGGCGTGGCTGCGCCCGTCCCCGGTCAGCAGCCTGTCCCCGGCAAGCCCCCGGCGTCAGGCGACGCCGGGCCCCCTGCGCCCGCCGAGGACACGGCACAGGGGCCCGCCGGTGGGGGCGTGCCGACGCTTCCCCGGCTGAGCACCCATGTGCCACAGCGATTGCCGGCGCGCGCTCGTGCGCTGGTCGAACGCGTCGACCACGCGCTGGAGCGTGCGGAGGCCACGACCGCTGGACGGGTGCGCCGCCGCGCCCAGGAGATGGACCTGGTCCACCAGGCCATGGTCCTCGCGGCCCTGGCGATGATGCTGCTCATCCCGGCGCTGATCACCCTGTCGGCGCTGGTGCCGCTCGGCGACAGCCACGGGGTGGCGGCGGGCGTGATCCACCGGTTGGGCCTGAGCCCCGAGGCCGCCCATGACGTGCAGCTGCTCTTCGGCGGCCCGGGGGTCAAGCGCACCAGCACGAGCTATGTCGGGGCGGTGGTCACGCTGGTGTCGGCGTACACCTGGCCCGCCGCCCTGCAGAAGGGTTACGAGATCGCCTGGCAGCTGCCCGGACGCGGGATGCGTGACCTGTGGCGTCCCCTGGTGTGGCTCGCCACGATGCTCGGCGCCGCGGCCCTGGTGGCGGGGCTCGGGGGCAGCTCGGAGCGCGGGGTCGGCCGGGTGTGGCTGCTGCCCCTGGGCGTGACGCCGATCGTGTTTGCGTGGGCCTGGTGGACGCAGCACCTGCTGCTCGGCGGCAGAGTCGGGTGGCGGCCGCTGCTGACCGGCGCGGCGACGATCACCGTCGGCCTCTACGGACTGCGCGCGTTCGCCGCGGTGTCCCTGTCGGACTCCATCACCTACAACTTCGACCGCTACGGCCCGATCGGCATCGTGTTCATGCTGCTGTCGTGGTTCATCGGCTTCAGCGTCGTCATGCTCGGCGGCGCGGTCGTCGGCCAGGAGTGGTGGTCGGCCCGCCAGCGCCGGCTGGAGGGTCGCCGCGCCGCGCGGGCGGACCAGGCGGGCTAGTCGCCCCGCCTCACCCCTGTGCCTCCAGGACCTGGCGCAGGGTCTCGGCGAAGGCGTCCGGGGCGCCGGTCATGCCGTACTCGCCGCCCAGGAACCCGGCATGGTCACCCGGGAAGGCAACGGGTGCCGTCCCGAGCCGTTCGGCCACGGCCACCGCGGCGCGGTGGGCCAGCTGGCCCTCGGACTCGGTGCCGGTGGCGACGACGACGCGGGTCGACGCGGCGCGAAGGGCCTCGAAGTCGTGCTCACAGCGGAGGCACGAGACGATGTTCTGCCCGACCAGGGGGTCGTCCCGGGTGCCGTCATCCTCGCGGGGCAGCCCGAAGGCGGCGGGATCGGGAGCCGGCCGGTCGGCGAAGTCGGCCGGGACCGGGCCCTGGAGGCCGACAAGCGTGATGAACCTGGCCATCGCCGGGCCGAGGCCACTGCGCTCGTAGGTCCGGTGGATGCCCACGGCGGCGGCCAGGGCCTCCTCGCGGTCCGGGAGCACCTGCGCGGCCGGCGGCTCGTGGGCGACGAGGGTCCGGACCTGCTCCGGGTGCCGGGCCACGAGCACCAGCGCGTTGACGGCGCCTCCGCTGGTGGCGAACAGGTCCACCGGTCCAGAGCCCAGTGCCGAGATGAGGCGGTGCAGGTCGTCGGCATGTTCATCCGGCGTCGTCTCGGTGGCGTTGTCGGTGCGTCGGCTGCGCCCGGCCCCGCGGGGGTCGTAGGTCACGACGGTGCGGTCGGTGAAGTGGCCGGCCAGGGTGACGAAGCCGGAGGCGGCCATCGGTGAGCCGATGAGCAGCAGGACCGGCGCGGTGCCGGACTCGTTGCTGCGGACGTCGTAGTGCAGGACGGCGCCCGGCACGTCCAAGGTGTGGGTCGTCGGTTCACTCATCGTGGCTCCCGGAGAGCTGGCGTCTCGTCGTCCCGCTCACGGCGAGCGTATTTCCCGTCGATGCCCGGTAGCCAGCAGCTCGGAGGCCGGATGGAGCGCAGGAGGTGCTGGCCTGGATTACGCTACGTCCGAGGTCTCAGCCATGTCGTGGGACGTGCACCTCGTCTCGACGGAGGTGCGCACGGTCATGCAGCGCTTGCACAACGGTTTCCTCATGGGCCGGCGATACCTCCTGGGGGACCGGCTGGCCTCGGGCGGCATGGCCGACGTCTGGTCCGGCATGGACACCGTGCTGCAGCGGCGGGTTGCCGTGAAGGTGATGCGTCCGGATGCCGGGCACGAGAAGCTCTTCGCCCTCCGCTTCCGGGACGAGGCCCTGAACTCGGCGCGGCTGCTGCACGCCAACATCGCCACCGTGTTCGACTACGGCGAGGAGGACGGCCTGGCCTACCTCGTGATGGAGCTGGTGGACGGCCAGCCGCTGTCCACGGTCCTGCGCGAGCGTGGGCCTTTGTCTCACAACGAGGTCCGCTCCGTCATGGGGCAGGCCGCCCTGGCCCTGGGTGTCGCCCACGAGGCGCGGGTCGTGCACCGCGACGTGAAGCCGGCCAACATGATGCTGCGCCCCGACGGGTTGGTGAAGCTCACGGACTTCGGCATCGCCCGCGCGCTCGACGCGTCCGGGCACACGCGGCAGGGCGAGCTCCTCGGCACGCCGAACTACATCAGCCCCGAGCAGGTGATGGGCCAGCCGGCCAGCGGGGCCAGTGACCTCTACGCCCTCGGCGTGGTCGCTCACGAGATGCTGACCGGGCGTCGCCCGTTCGAGCGCGAGACCCCCCTCGCCATCGCCATGTGCCATGTGCAGGAACCGCCGCCGCCGCTGCCGGCGGACGTGCCCGAGGACCTCGCCCTGGTCGTGGAGGACTGCCTGGCCAAGGACCCGGCACACCGGCCGCCGAACGCGCGGGCTGTCGCGCTCCGGCTCGGGCTGGGGGACAACGAGACCATGGGGCTGGGCGTCGGGGTGGCGTGGTACGTCGGTGCCACGCCGTCGGGGAGCGACGCACCCATCCCGCAGGCGGCCAGGAGCATCGACACCGTCGCCCTGGAGCAGCCCTGACGCCGGCCCACGTCGGCGCGACGGGGCGGAACGCCGGTGGTGACCGGATCCAGCCGATGTGCGGTCCTCAGGTCGGATGACTGACTAGCCTCCCACCATGTTCCGACGCCGCGCGAAGGCACAACCTGCCCAGGGCACGCCACCAGCTCCTGCCGAGGTGTTCCAGGGCCTGCGGAGCCTGGTCCTGAGCCTCGACCCCGACGAGATCGGGATGGGCCCGGCGACGGGGTCGTCAGGAGCGTGGGGGTGCGTGGTGGAGACGGGCTACCCCCACGGCACCGCGTCCCTCGTCTGCCTGCGTGACGGGACGACGAGCCTCTACACCAGCTCAGGTTTCGGGATCATCGGTGGAGGCGGTCACGACGCGGTGCGGCACGAGAACGCCCGGCTCCTGGCCGTCCTCGGCGAGCACCTGCCCGAGATGACGCCCAGCACCGACCAGTCGCTGCCTCTCGAGGGGCGAACCGTGATCCGGGCGCTGACCACCGATGGGCCACGCCTGTTCGAGGAGTCCGAGCGCGTCCTCGGCGAGGGACGCAGCGCCCTGTCTCCCGTCTTCCACGCTGCACAGGCGGTCATCACCCAGCTGAGGCTGATCGAGCAACAGGGGCGGTGACCACCGATCCGGCTCGAGGATGAGGTTGCCCCGGCTGCGTCCCGGAGGATCACGAACCCACGCCCGCCAGGGCCTTCTGCCGGAAACCAACGACCGCCATCTCCACCACCCGGTCGTGTCCCCAGCGCATGAGCGGGTAGGCGACGAGCGCCGCGACGCGCAAGGGGGTGCTCCTCATGTCCAGCGTCCACGCCACCGCGACCCGTGTGCCGTCGTCGACGGGTTGGAGACGTACCACCGCGAAGCCCCGCACGTCGCCGTCGACCGTCGCCTCGACCACGCGCGGCCGCAGGCACCTCTCCAGCCGGATGTCCAGGCGCAGCCAGTACGGGACCGGTGGAATGACCGTGCCGTGCAGGGCGTTCCCGGCGACCAGCCCGTCGGTCTCCGCCCCGAAGTCCTGGAGCCACGCCCACCAGGACTCGAACTGGTCGAACTGCTCGATGACCTCCCACAGCTCGCCAGGCCCGACCGGGAACCAGAACGCCCCGCGATAGTCGATCCGGTTCACAGCCGGCTCGCCACCATCGCGGCAGCCAGCGCGACGAGACCCCAGGCCACGGCGCGCAGGGCACCCTCCAGCGGCGCGAGCAGGACGTCCCGGTCGACGTCGACCTGTCCGCCATCCCGGAGGACGATGCGGCCCTGCACGGCCTGGGTGCGCCGCCGCAGCGTGCGCGCCGGCAGGCTCAACGCTCGCTGCCCGAGGGAGAGGAAGAAGGCTGCCGCCGCGGCCAGCACCGCTGCAGCACCGAGTCGGAAGTCCTGCGCGTAGTAGCCGGTGAGCACCGGGAACGCGCCCCAGCCCAGCGCGAAACCCACACCGTTGTGCAGGATCCCTCCGCCCAGCTCGAGGTTGTAGGCCAGGACCAGCACGGCGCCGACCACCACGAACGGCAGCAACCGCAGCCCGCCATACAGCAGGCCGGCCACGACCGCCGCGGTGATGCTCACGCCGGCAGCGGTCACCAAGGCAGCGGCCGGGATACCCGTCTGCAGCGGTCGTCCGGCCAGCTCGTCCAGGGCGTGGGCCCCGATCCCGACCGCGAGGAAGAACGCGGCGAGCGTGCCACCGAGCCGCCACGCCGTGAAGTGCGGGGCGAGAGCGGCACCGATCGCGACGTAGGACAGGTGCCAGGCGGTGTAGGGCGGGTGCAGCAGGGTCACCCAGTCCCGCACGCCTCCGGTGCCGGCGCCGCTCGCGTAGAACGCCGGCCGGTCCTCCGCGCGGGTCACGGCCCGGCCCCCTTCGTCCCCCACATCACCAGGCCACCGCCGCGGCTCATCAGCTGCCAACCGACATCGCCCAAACCCGCGCGCTCCCAGGCGCGGACATGCCAGTCGAGGGGGTACTGCCGGTAGTGCGCCGGAATGCTCGTGCTCAGGAACCTCCCCACCCGCCACCACGCGCTCCCTCCCAACAGCCAACCGGCCACGGGCAGCACTGCAGACACGTAGACGCGCCACGCGGCGTGCCAGCCGGCCGCCGTTGGCACGAAGAACTCCAGGCTCGCCATCGTCCCGCCCGGCCGCAGGCAGCGCGTCATCTCCGCGATGGCTTCCTCCGGATCGTCGACGTAGCGCAGGAGGTAGGAGAAGCAGACCGCGTCGAAGCACTCGTCGGGGAAGGGCAGCTGCTCGGCCCGCCCGGCGACGAGCACCACCTCGTCCCGCTTGTCGGCTGCCTCCACATTGCGTCGGGCTCGCCGCAGCATCGGCTCGTTGAGGTCGACGCCGACGACGGTGGCCCCGGTGCGACGGGCCACGGCGAGCGCCACCCCCGCCGGCCCGGTGGCGACGTCCAGGACGCGGCGCGGGTGCGCCCCCGCGATCCTGCCGACGACGGAGCGGCGCCAGCGGCGGTCCTGCCCGAAGGACAGCAGCCAGCTCAGCCGGTCATACCGGGGTGGCAGGCCGGCGAACACCTCGCGTGCCACCCGGTTGCCGGGCGAGCCGGTGGTTCGCGGCATCGTCATGCCACTCACCCAAGCGCCTGCCGACCCGGTGCTGAAGGGACCATGCGCCCGGGGTGGTCGGCGGCGCTAGCCGGCCTCACGGGCGTGCTGCTGCGCCTGCGCGAGCCGGGTCGCGCCACTGACCTGCCAGCGCCGCCACGGCGGGACCCCCTCGATCTCGGTCTCGAGCGCGAAGCTGAGGAAGGTGCGGATCAGCACCAGGAGGCCGAGGTTGGTCAGGTCCTGCAGGTTCGGCTGCAGTGCCACGGTGCGCAGCAGGTCGGCTGCCACGAGCACCTCCAGGGCCAGCAGGAGGACCCCACCGAAGGACTCGCGCAGCAGCCGGTATGCCGTGCGCCCCTCCCGGGTGCGCCGCCAGACCCCCCAGGACAGGATGGCGGACCAGACCAGACCGATCGCCAGCACGGCCGCGGCGACCATCTCGAACGCCCTGACCAGGTCGTCCACCACGGCCGTGAAGCTCATCGCGCTGACCGCCCCGGAGTCCGGCCGTGCCTCAGGGCGTCGCCGGTTGCGCGGACTCTGTCGGAGCCGCGGTCGCGTGGCCCTTGGGGATGAGGATCGCCGTGACGAAGCCGATGGCGGCGATGACGATCATGATGATCAGCGAGAGGGCGAAGTCCCGGTTGCCCGGGAGGACCTCGGCGGCGAGCACCGAGCCGGCCAGGGCCACGCCGAGCGAGGACCCGAGGTTCGACACGCTGCGCGAGACCCCGGAGATGTCGCCCTGGTCCTTCTCGGGGAACGCCGACTGCACGACGTTGACCGACGAGGTGAGCATGACACCGATGCCGGCGCCGACGATGAACAGCCCGGGCACGAACGTCCAGACGGCCGAGTCGGCCCGCCCCAGGGCCAGGACCAGCAGCAGCCCGATCACGGTGGCCGCGAAGCCGCGGCGGATCAGGAACCGCTGCGAGCGCCGCTTGGCCAGCCGCTCCGCGGCCGCGGCGAGGAGCAGCACCCCGATCGTGGTGGGGGTGAGCATGAGCCCGGTCTGGACCGCGTTGTAGTGGCGCACGTCCTGCATGAAGACCGAGATGACGAAGAACGAGCCCTGCATCGTCAGCCACTGGATGTTCTGCGTCACCAGGCCCAGGTTGGAGGTCTTGTTGCGGAAGAGCCTGATCGCCACGAGCGGGTCGTGACCCTTCTTCTCCGTCGAGCGGATGTGGAAGAAGAACCAGGCCAGGAACACCGCGCCGATCGCCAGGAACAGCCACACGGGCGAGATCCCGCCCTTGGGGATGACCACCGTGCTGCCGATGGTGAAGTCCTGGCGCGAGGTGAACCAGCCGTAGGTCGAGGACTGCAGGATGCCGTAGACGACGAAGAACAGGCCTGCGGCGGACAGGACGGCGCCGCCGAGGTCGAAGTGCGGGGCGGCACCGACCCGCGGAGGGTCGTCGATCTTGCGGGCCAGGAGCGCCACGACGGCGACGATGAGCACCTGCAGGATGAAGGAGGCACGCCAGCTGACTGCGCTGGTGATCAGGCCACCGATCAGGGGTCCCGCGGCGGCACCGAGACCCGCTGCGCCGCTGATCATGCCGAAGTACTTCGCCCGGGTCTTGGTGTCGGTGAACAGGACGGTGACCAGGATGTAGATCGGCGGGATGAGCAGGGCCGACCCGACGCCCTCGAGCAGGGAGTAGCCGAAGATCATCAGCGGCAGCCCCTGGGCCAGCGACGCGAGCAGCGCCCCGGTGCCGTAGATCGCCAGCCCCCACATGAAGCAGACCTTGCGGCCCCAGATGTCGGTGAGCTTGCTGCCCGGGATCATCAGCGACGCCATGGTCAGCGTGAACAGCGTGATCGTCGTCTGCATCCCGACGACCGTCGTGCCGATGTCGTTGGCGATGGTGGTGATCGCGACGTTCATGTTGCTGCCGGCGTAGCTGCAGACGAACTGCGCCAGCGCGAGGGGGAGGACCACTGATCCCGCGGCGGCCACCGCCGGCCGGGCTGCTGCGCTCGTCATCCCGCCATGGTCGGCGTGCACGCCGGCACCCGTCGTCATCCAGCCCGGATGATCCACCACCCGGGGAGGGTGGGCACGCTGGGAGCGTGGCATCGCGCGGCGGCGTCGCCTCCGTCCTCCCCGGGATCGTCGACCTCCGGGGCTACCAGCGTGTGTGGCTGCGCGGCGACGTGCTCGCGGGGGTGACCGTCGCGGCATACCTGATCCCGCAGGTCATGGCCTATGCCGGGGTTGCGGGGCTGCCACCGGTCGCGGGGCTGTGGGCGATCGTGCCGGCGATGGCCGCCTATGTGCTGTTCGGCTCCAGCCGCCAGCTGTCGGTGGGCCCGGAGTCCACCACCGCGCTGATGGCCGCGACCGTGGTCGGCCCCCTCGCCGGGGGCAACCCCGCCCGGTATGCCGTGCTGGCCGCCGGACTCGCGATCGTGGTCGGGGTGTTCTGCGCGCTGGCATGGCTGGCCCGGCTGGGGTTCGTCGCCGACCTGCTCTCCAAGCCGGTGCTCGTGGGCTACATGGCCGGGGTGGCGATCATCATGATCGTCGGGCAGCTGGAGAAGGTGACCGGCATCCCGGTCGAGGGCGACACGATGGTGCAGCAGCTGCGCTCGTTCCTCGGCGGGCTCGACCAGGTGAAGTGGCCCACGGTCATCCTCTCCGTCGCCGTGCTGGCCCTGCTCTTTGCGCTGCAACGCTTCCCGCGGCTGCCGGGGCCGCTGATCGCCGTGCTGCTGGCGGCGCTGGCGGTGCCGGTCTTCGACCTCAGCGCCTATGGCATCACGGTGGTCGGCGAGATCCCCGGCGGCCTGCCGCGCCCCCAGCTGCCGCACCTGCAGGCCGGTGACCTGCAAGAGCTGCTGTTGGCCGCGGTCGGCGTCGCGGTGGTCGGCTACACCGACAACGTGCTGACCGCACGGGCCTTCGCCGACCGCGGCGGCTATGAGGTGGACGCCAACCAGGAGCTGCTGGCGCTGGGCGCCGCGAACGTGGGTGCCGGTCTGATGCAAGGCTTCCCGGTCAGCAGCAGCGGCAGCAGGACCGCACTTGGCGACACCGCGGGCAGCCGGACCCAGCTCTACACCCTGGTGGCGCTGGTCGGCGTGGTGCTGGTGCTCCTCGTCGGCGGGGGAGTGCTGGCCAGCTTCACCAACGCCGCGCTCGGCGCCCTGATCATCTACGCCGCGACCCGGCTGGTGGACCTGCCGGAGTTCCGCCGGATCGCGCGGTTCCGGCGCAGCGAGCTGGTGCTGGCGCTCGTGACGTTCGTCGGCGTGCTCGTCTTCGACATCCTCTACGGCGTGCTCATCGCGGTCGCGGTGTCGGTGGCGGACCTGCTGCGCCGGGTCGCCCGCCCGCACGACGCGGTGCTGGGGCAGGTCGACGGGCTGGCCGGGATGCACGACGTCGACGACTACCCGACGGCCACGACGATCCCCGGCCTGGTCGTCTACCGCTACGACTCGCCGCTGTTCTTCGCCAACGCCGAGGACTTCAAGACCCGGGCGCTGGAGGCGGCGGACGCGGCGGCCGACCTGCACTGGTTCGTGCTCAACGTCGAGGCCAACGTCGAGGTCGACATCACCGCGCTGGACGCCGTGGAGCAGCTGCGCGCCGAGATGGAACGCCGCGGGGTGGTGTTCGCGATGGCGCGGGTCAAGCAGGACCTGCGCGAGGAGCTGCAGGCGTTCGGCCTGGCCCAGAGCGTGGGGGAGGAGCACCTCTACCCGACCCTGCCGACGGCGGTCGCGGCCTACCAGCGGTGGGCCAGCGAGCACCGCACGCCCGCGGCGGCCGACCCGGAGCCACCCGCCCCGGCAGCCTGACCGTAGCCGCGTGCAGGAGCCGCGCTCAGCGCAGCGCGGCCAGCGCCTGCCGGTAGGCCGTCTCCTGGGTCGCGGTCAGCGCCTCCTCGTGCGCGTGCAGGCGCCCGTAGGTGAAGGCGCTCTCCCCGTGGGCGGTGGCCGCGGCGGCCAGGTCGAGCAGCAGGGCCCGGCAGACCACCCCGTCCTGGTGCTCGCCGAGCACGTCCTGCAGCGCCTTGGCCCGGCGGGCCAGCTTCTTCATCGGCTTGCCCAGGGCGGGCCGGGCGGTCTCGGCGGCGTAGCGCAGCCGCTTGGCCGCCTTGCGGACCTCGTGCAGCGCAAGGTCCCGCTGCTCGCGGTCGTCGGCCCGGTCCGCGCGGCGCGCGGCCTGGTGCAGCCGCCGGCGGTTGCGCTCGATCAGGGCATGGATGACCGTGCCGGCCGGCTTGGCCGCGTGGGCGGTGAGCGGGGCGCTCACCAGGGCGTCGAGGGCGTCCAGCAGCCGGAAGTAGCGCTCCTGGTCCAGCAGCGCGAGCCCCTCCCGCAGCCCGGCGACGAAGCGCTCGGTGAGCTCCGCCGAAATGCGCTCCTCGACCGGACCCACGACCAGGGGCTCGGGCTCCTGCTCGAGCAGGCTGGCCAGTCGCGCCTGCATCACCTGCGTGTCCCGGGCGGTGTTGAGCCCCAGGCCGAGCCACTGCAGCTCGTCGCGGATCGCCTGGGCGGCACCGGGGTCGCGCAGCAGCGGGCGGTAGGTGGCCAGCGTGGAGCGCAGCCGACGGCTGGCGATGCGCAGCTGGTGGACCGAGTCGCCGGCACCGCGGCGGACCGCGGCGTCCTGCGTCTTGAGGGCTTCCACCTGGGTGGTCAGGGCCAGGCGCAGCACGTCGCCGGCGGGGGACCGCCGCGAGAGCCGGGCCGGGGGCCGCGGTTCGGGGGCACCATTGCCGAGAGACCGGGCCAGCTTGCTGCCGCTCGCCGACCGCGTCGCCCCGGCCGCGCCGACGACCTCGTCGAGGGCGTCCCACAGCTCCCGCCCGCCCTCGCCGGTGAGCTCGACCTCCCACTCACGCCACGAGCTGGTCCCTGACTCCGCGCGCAGCGGCGTGGCCGTCACCTGGTCGTCCACCAGCCACGCGAGCAGCACCCCGCCGTCGCCGATGAGGCGGTGCACCTGGCGGGTGGTGCTGATGTGCACCAGCGGGGTGACGGGGTGGTCGCGCACGTGTGCGCGGACCCGGTCCAGCAGGTCCTCCGGGACCGGCTCGTCCGCGGCCCCCAGGGGGACGTGCACCTCCTGGCGCTCCTCCCGGGACACCGGCAGCTTCAGGGTCCACCCGGCGTCGTGGCCGCCCGTGCGCCGGCGCAGCGTGACCTTGTGGGCCGCCAGGTCCAGCCCTGCCGTGTCGACGTAGGTCGCCTCGAGGCGCTCCTCGGTCGGCCCCTCCACGACCGCCACGCCGGGCAGCTGGGCCAGGGCCCGGCGGTCAGGCAGCCCGACGTGCGCCTCGACGTCGTACTTCCGCTCGACCTCGGCGTGGACGGATGCGGCCATGACTCATCATCGGTCCTTCCGGGCGATCCCGCCTCAGCCGTTCCGACGACCGGCCCGGCCTGTCGCCTGCCGGCCCCGTGCCCGGGCGGTTCGGCCCTTGTGCCGGCCGTGCAGCCGGGCCGACAGTGGCGCTGTCCGTGCAGCGACAGGCCCGGGACGAGCACCCTGGCCGGCCCGACGACGAGGACTCCGACGTGGACGTGCGCAACACCGGCGAGGACGCCAGCGTGCACGACGACGGCCTGTCGCGGGCGCAGCTGGCCCCACCCCCGCGGACCCTGGTCGACGTGCTCCTGGCCACGCGGGACCGCCATCGTGGCGCGCCGGCCATCGACGACGGCCACGTGACCCTGACCTACTGGCAGCTGCTGGAGGCCGTGGACGTCCAGGCCGCGCGGCTGGCTGCCGAGGGCGTCGGGGCCGGCGACAAGGTGGGGGTCCGGGTGCCCTCGGGCACGGTCGACCTCTACGTCGCGATCCTGGCGATCCTCACCGTCGGTGCCGCCTACGTCCCGGTCGATGCCGACGACCCCGACGAGCGGGCCCGGCTGGTCTTCGCCGAGGCCGGGGTCGCCGCGGTCGTCGGGGCCGGTGGCGAGGTGGTCCGCCGCACACCGAGCCGCGCGGCCCGGGCCACGCCGACCCCGCGGGACGACGCCTGGGTCATCTTCACCTCCGGGTCGACGGGCACCCCCAAGGGCGTCGCGGTCACCCACCGGTCCGCCGCCGCGTTCGTCGACGCCGAGGCGCGGCTGTTCCTGCCGGAGGCCCCGCTCGGGCCCGGCGACCGGGTCCTGGCCGGGCTGTCGGTGGCCTTCGACGCCTCGTGCGAGGAGATGTGGCTGGCCTGGCGGCACGGCGCCTGCCTCGTCCCGGCGCCGCGGGCGCTCGTGCGCAGCGGCATGGACCTCGGTCCGTGGCTGGTGGCGCAGGGCATCACGGTCATCTCGACCGTCCCGACGCTGGCCTCGCTGTGGCAGCCGGAGGAGCTGCGCGGCATACGGCTGCTGATCTTCGGCGGTGAGGCGTGCCCGCCGGAGCTGGCCGCCCGTCTGGTCGAGCCGGGCCGGGAGGTCTGGAACACCTACGGGCCGACCGAGGCGACCGTGGTCGCCTGTGCCGCCCGGCTGACCGGGCAGGGCCCGGTGCGGATCGGCCTGCCGCTGGACGGGTGGGACCTGGCCGTGGTCGACACCGACGGCAAGCGGGTGCCGGTCGGTGGCACCGGCGAGCTCGTCATCGGCGGCGTGGGCCTGGCCCGCTACCTCGACGCGGACAAGGACCGGGAGAAGTTCGCGCCGAGCCCCGCCCTCGGCTGGGACCGGGCCTACCGCAGCGGCGACCTCGTGCGGCATGACCCCGAGGGTCTGGCCTTCGTGGGCCGCGCCGACGACCAGGTCAAGGTCGGGGGCCGGCGGATCGAGCTCGGCGAGGTGGACGCGGCCCTGCAGGACCTGCCCGGCGTGACCGCGGCGGCCGCGGCGGTGCGCACGACCCCGGCCGGCACGCCTGTCCTCGTCGGCTACCTCACCGTTGCCCCGGGGACGACGTTCGACCAGCCGGCCGCCCGCGAGCGGCTGTCCGCGAGCCTGCCGGCCGCCCTGGTGCCCCTGCTCGCGGTCGTGCCGACGCTACCCACCCGGATCTCGGGGAAGGTGGACCGGCATGCCCTGCCGTGGCCGCTGGAGCCCGACGTGGCCCCCGGCGCAGCCGGGCTCACCGGCACCGCGGCCTGGCTCGCCGAGCAGTGGACCGCCGTGCTCGGTGTCGGGGTCCGCGGGCCCGAGGACGACTTCTTCGCCGACGGCGGGGGCAGCCTGTCGGCGGCGCAGCTGGTCTCGGCGCTGCGGGCCCGCTACCCCGAGGTGACCGTCGCCGACGTCTACGAGAACCCCCGGCTCGGGGCGCTGGCGCAGGTGCTGGAGGAGTTCTCGCCGGCGGTCAGCGCGACCAGCCGGACCGTCACACCGGTCCCGCGCGCCGCCGGTCTGGTGCAGGCGCTGGCCTCCCTCGTCACCGGGACGGTGGTCGGCCTGCGCTGGCTCACCGTCCTCGCCCTGGTGGACAACCTGCTCGCCGGGCCCGGAGCGCCCTGGGCGACCCCGGTGTCGTGGTGGTGGGTGCTGGCCGGATGGGTGCTGCTGTTCACCCCGCCGGGGCGGATGGGCCTGTCGGTGCTGGCGGCCCGCCTGCTGCTGCGAGGGCTGCGCCCGGGGTCCTACCCGCGCGGCGGGTCGGTGCACCTGCGGCTGTGGTGCGCCGAGGCCGTCGTGGCCGCCGCGGGGGCGGAGAACCTCTCCTGCGCCCCGTGGACCAGCGTGTATGCGCGGGCCCTGGGGGCCCGGGTCGGCCCGGACGTGGACCTGCACGCGCTCCCGCCGGTCACCGGGCTGTTGACCCTCGGTCAGGGCTGCGCCGTCGAGCCCGAGGTGGACCTGTCCGGGCACTGGCTCGACGGCGACGTGCTGCACGTCGGGCGCGTCAAGATCGGTGCGGGGGCGACCGTCGGGGCGCGCAGCACCCTCGGGCCCGGCTCCCGGGTGGGCCAGGGAGCCGAGGTCGGGGCCGGGTCGGCGGTGCTCGGGAACGTGCCGCCGGCCGAGCGCTGGGCCGGGTCACCGGCAGCGTTCGCGGGCATCGCCCACGCCGACAGCCCGGGCCGGCGGGCGCCGCGCTCCCGGGTGTGGCCGGTGGCCTACGGCCTGACCGCGCTCGCCCTGGCGACCCTGCCGCTGCTGGCCGTCGCGTGTGGCGCCTTGGTCCTGGGCCGGGCGGTGCATGGCACCGCCACGCTCGGCGGGGCAGCCGTCGCCGCGCTGGTCTGGGTGCCGGTCGCCACGAGCGTCATGGTCGTCGTGCTGGCGCTGCTGGTGCTGGTCGGCGTCCGCCTGTTCGCCCTGGGGCTGTCCGAGGGGCACCACCCGGTGCACAGCCGGGTGGGCTGGCAGGTGTGGGCCACCGAGCGCCTCATGGACGAGTCCCGCGGCCTGCTCTTCCCGCTCTACGCCAGCCTGGCCACGCCGTGGTGGCTGCGGGCCCTCGGCGCCCGCATCGGGCGGGACGTGGAGGCCTCGACGGTGCTGATGCTGCCGAGCATGACCAGCGTCGGTGACGGCGCGTTCCTGGCCGACGACACGATGATCGGCTCCTACGAGCTGGTCGGCGGCTGGCTGCGGGTCGAACGGGCCAAGGTGGGCAAGCGGGCGTTCCTCGGCAACTCCGGCATGACCGGGCCCGGCCTGAGGGTGCCCAAGCGCGGGCTGGTCGCGGTGCTGTCGACCACCCCCGCCCGGGCCAAGCCCGGCACGTCCTGGCTCGGCAGCCCGCCGGTGCGGCTGCGCCGGCCCCCGGCCTCCGGGGACGAGACCCGGACCTTCCGCCCGCCCCGCCGGCTCAAGGTCGCCCGCGGGGCGGTCGAGGTGCTGCGCATCGTGCCGGTGATGTGCACGGTCGCCCTCGGCGTGCTGGTGCTGCTGGTCCTGCAGGAGGTCGTGGCCCGCGCCGGCTGGGTCGTCGCCGGGCTGGTCAGCGGCCTGCTCGTGCTGGCCGCCGGCGCCCTCGCCGCCGGGGTGAGCAGCCTGGCCAAGTGGGCGCTGGTCGGCCGGTTCGCCGCGGGGGAGCACCCCTTGTGGAGCTCCTTCGTGTGGCGCAACGAGCTCGCCGACACGTTCGTGGAGGTGCTCGCCGCGCCCTGGTTCGCCCGAGCGGCGACCGGGACGCCCGGGTTGGTCCTGTGGCTGCGCTCCCTGGGGGCCAGGATCGGCCACGGCACCTGGTGCGAGAGCTACTGGCTGCCCGAGGCCGACCTCGTCACGATCGGGGCCGGCGCCACCGTCAACCGGGGGTGCGTGCTGCAGACGCACCTGTTCCATGATCGGATCATGAGCATGGACCGGGTCACCCTCGAGGAGGGCGCCACGCTCGGGCCGCACGGGGTGGTGCTGCCGGCGGCGACCGTGGGGGCGGCCACGACGGTGGGCCCGGCGTCCCTGGTCCTGCGCGGCGAGGCGCTCCCGGCGCACACCCGGTGGCGGGGCAACCCGGTCGAGCCGTGGCCGGACCGGCAGGCCTCCACCGGCGCGGTTGCCCGGCAGAAGGCCGGCTCGCGGTGAGGGCCGCCCCGAGCGGGCCCGGCCCGGGCGCCGCGACCGCCGGCGACCCGTACCTGCCCACGCACGGCAACGGCGGCTACCGGGCCAGCCGCTACGAGCTCGACCTGGACTACCGCGTGGTGAGCAACCACCTCGCCGGGCGGGCGCGGCTCTCGCTGGTGGCCACCCAGCCGCTGTCGCGGTTCAGCCTCGACCTCGGTGCCCTGCGCGTCGCCCGGGTCAGCGTCGACGGCCGCCGGCCCGCGCGATACGTGCACCGGGGCGGCAAGCTGCACGTCACCCCGGCCGAGCCGCTGCCGGCGGGGGCGGTCTTCCTCGTCGAGGTGGTCTACTCCGGCAACCCGCGGCCGCTGCGTTCCCCGTGGGGCGAGGTCGGCTGGGAGGAGCTCACCGACGGGGTCATCGTCGCCAGCCAGCCCAACGGCGCGCCCTCGTGGTTCCCGTGCAACGACCAGCCGGGCGACAAGGCGAGCTACCGGATCGCGGTGACCACCGAGGCGGCCTACCAGGTGCTGGCCAACGGCATTCTCGTCGGGCAGTCCCGGCTTGCCAGCCGGCGACGCTGGGTGTTCGAGCAGGCCGAGCCGATGTCGACCTACCTGGCGACGGTGCAGGTCGGCCTGTACGACGACGTCGAGCTGCCTGGGGGACCGCTGCCCCAGCGGGCGCTGGTGCCGACGCGGCTGAAGTCGTTGCTGCTGAACGACTTCCGGCGCCAGGCCGAGATGATGCAGCTGTTCACCCAGCTGTTCGGGCCCTACCCGTTCCCGGCCTACGTCGTGGTCGTCACCGACGACGACCTCGAGATCCCGCTGGAGGCCCAGGGGCTGTCGGTGTTCGGGGCCAACCACCTCGACGGCCACGAGGGGGAACAGCGCCTGGTGGCCCACGAGCTGGCCCACCAGTGGTTCGGCAACAGCGTCACCGTCGGGTCGTGGCAGCACATCTGGTTGCACGAGGGGTTCGCCTGCTACGCCGAGTGGCTGTGGTCGGAGCACCGCGGCGGGCCCACGGCGCATGCGCTCGCGGTGCAGCACCGGGCCCGGCTCAAGGAGCTGCCCCAGGACCTGGTCCTGGCCGACCCGGGGCCGGCGCTGATGTTCGACGACCGGGTCTACAAGCGCGGCGCGCTCACCCTGCACGCGCTGCGGATCGTCATCGGCGACGAGGCGTTCTTCGCCGTGCTGCGCGACTGGACCGCCACGCACCGGCACGGCGTGGTCACCACGCAGGACTTCGTGGACTGCGCGTCCCGGCACACCGACCTGCCCCTGCACGGGCTGTTCCGGGTCTGGCTGCACGAGCCGGCGCTGCCGCTCCTGCCGGTCAGTGGGGGTCGCGGCGCAGCTGGGCGTCGCTGACCCGGTCGAGCAGCACCTGCGGGGCGGCGGCGGGGTCGCACCGCACCGCCACGCACCCGGCATACCCGGGGCCGACGTCGACGTCCGTGAGCCCCAGGCACCCCGCCCAGTCCTCGTGGCCGGCCCACGCCAGCACCCGGGCGTCGCCGGGTCCGGTGGTGACCGTGAGCGAGGACGGGGCCACCGCGAGCCCGTAGCCAGTGGCCTTGAGCGCGGCCTCCTTGCGCACCCACACACGGGCCCGGGCCGCGGGGCTGCGACCCTCCGGCTGCAGGTCCAGCGCCGCCCGCTCGGCCGCAGACCAGGCCACGTCGGCCACCCCGTCCGGGGTCGCCGACACCCGTTCCACGTCGACGCCGACCGGACCGGTCGTGGTCAGGGCCACCACCACCCGGTCACCGGCGTGGGCGATGCTCACCTGCGGTGCAGGCACGCCGTCCACGGAGGTCACCA
>DASSPC010000303.1:0-3879 GCA_035699865.1 Oryzihumus sp.
TGGAGGACGTGCACGCCTTCTTCCGGCGCTACTACGGGCCCAACAACACGGTGCTCACCCTGGTCGGCGACCTCACCGCGGAGGAGGGGTTCGCCGCGGCGGAGCGCTACTTCGGTGACCTGCCGGCCAGCGCCGAGCCCCCGCGCGGTCCGGTCGACGCGCTGGAGCCGCTGGGCGAGCCGGTGCGCGACGAGCACGTCGAGGCCGTGCCCAGCGACCGCCTGCTCGTCGCCTTCCGGCTGCCGGTGGACGACACCCCCGAGTTCTTCGCCGCATCGCTGGCCATGGACGTGATCGGCGGGCTGGCCACGTCCCGGCTGCACCAGCGCCTGGTGCGCCGTGAGCAGGTCGCCCACGCCGGCTGGGCCCACGCGATGGGCTTCGTCGACGGCGTCTCCCTGGGGTTCATCGGCCTCGACGTCGTCGAGGGCATCGAGCCCGACGACGTCGAGCAGGCGGTCTGCGAGGAGCTGGCCCGGCTCGGCGAGCAGGGCCCGACGCCGGTCGAGATGGAGTCTGCCCTGGCCCAGGCCGAGCGGGCGTGGCTCTCGGCGCTCGCCAGCCAGGAGGAGCGGGCCGACCACATCAGCCACCGGGCGATGCTCCAGGGCGACCCCGGCTACATCAACACCTTCCTCGACCGCCTCGGCGAGGTGACCCCCGAGCAGGTGCAGCAGGTCGCGGCGACGTGGCTGCGCCCCGAGTCCCGCGTCGTCGTCGCCTACCTCAAGCAGGACCGCGAAGGAGCCGCCGCATGACCTCCGTGACCGACCGACCGGCCGTCACGCCGCCCCAGCCCTGGGCCTTCCCGGAGGCGTCACGCAGCACCCTGGACAACGGCCTGAACCTGGTCACCTACGACGTGCCGGGGCAGTACGTCATCTCCCTGCGGGTGGCGGTCCCGCTGCCGCTCTCGCTGGAGCCGCGCGGCAAGGAGGGCCTGACGACGATCCTGTCGCGCACGCTCGACGAGGGCACCCAGCGGCACTCGGCCGAGGAGTTCGCCGAGCTGCTCGAGCGCAAGGGCATCGCCCTCGGCGCCGGCACCGGCGAGGCCGGGCTGACCGTCGAGCTGGAGGTGTCCAAGCGACACCTGTCCGACGCGCTGGACCTGCTCAGCCAGGCCGTCCGTGAGCCGGTGTTCCCCGAGGCCGAGGTCACCCGGCACGTGCGCACCCGGCTCGCCGAGATCGACCAGGAGCACGCCAACCCCACCCAGCGGGCAGCGCTGGAGCTGGTCCGCACCTACTTCGCGCCGGGGGAGCGGGCCGCGCTGCCCAGCGCCGGCACCCGCGAGACCGTCTCGGGCATCACCCGCGAGGACCTCGTCGCCTTCCACGCCGCGCACGTGGCTCCTGGTGGCAGCACCCTCGTCGTCACCGGCGACCTCAGCGGCCTCGACGTCGAGGCGGAGGTGGTGGCCACGCTGGGCGGTTGGTCCGGCCAGGCTGCCGTCACCGAGCCGGTCGCCTCGGCCCGCGCCGCGGACGCCGGCCGCATCGTGTTCGTCGACCGCCCGGGGGCGGTGCAGTCCGAGATCAGCATCGCCTGCGCCGGCCCGGACCGCCGCGAGGAGGGCGGCTGGGCGCCGTTCCCCGTGCTCAGCTTCGTCATCGGTGGCTCGCCCAACGCCCGCGTCGACGCGGTCCTGCGGGAGGAGAAGGGCTTCACCTACGGCATCCGCTGCGGCTTCCGCCCGCGGCGCAAGGGTGGGCTGTTCCTCACCGGTGGGTCGGTGCGCGCCGACTCCACGGTGGAGGCGCTGGACCTGCTGCTGGGCATCCTCGACGGCGGCCGGGACGGCTTCACCGAGGAGGAGGCCCGGTCGGGCGTCGACTTCATCGGCAAGACGGCACCGGGTCGCTACGCCACCGCCGACGCCGTGGCCGACGAGGCCGCCACGATGGCCCTGGAGGGGCTGACGACCGACTTCACCACGGCCAACCTGCTCGACCTGGCCACGGTGGACGCGGCGCGGATCAGCGAGGCCTACCGTCGACACGTCCAGCCGGGGCAGTGGACCGTGGTCGTGGTCGGCGACGCCAAGCGCTACGCCGAGGGCGTGCGCGCGCTGGGCCGCGGCGAGGTGACTGTCGTCCCCAACTGAGGCGACCACCCGCGATACACGCAGACGGCCCGGCCACCCCGTGAGGGTGGCCGGGCCGTCTGCGTCACCGAATTCAGGCGGTGGCGGCCAGCAGCGCGTCCTCGAGCACCTGCAGGCCCTCGAGCAGCAGCTCCTCGCTGATCACCAGCGGCGGGAGCAGCCGGATGATGTTGCCGAACGTGCCACAGGTCAGGATGACCACGCCCTGCTCGTGGCAGGCCTTGGCGACCTTGCCGGTCAGCTCCGCATCCGGCTCGGTGGTGCCCGGCCTGACGAGCTCGACGGCGAGCATCGCCCCGCGGCCACGGACGTCACCGATGGCCGGGACCTTCTCCGCGATGGCGCGCAGCCGCTCGGTGGCCACGGCCTCGATCCGCTTTGCCGCCCCGATCAGGTCCTCGGCACGCATCGTCTCGATCGCGCCGAGCGCGCCGGCGCAGGCCACCGGGTTGCCCCCGTAGGTGCCGCCGAGCCCGCCGCCGTGGACGCTGTCCATCAGCTCGGCGCGGCCGGTCACGGCGGCCAGCGGCAGGCCGCCGGCGATGCCCTTGGCGGTGGTGACCAGGTCGGGCACGACGCCCTCGTGGTCGCTGGCGAACCAGGCGCCGGTGCGGGCGAACCCGCTCTGCACCTCGTCGCAGATGAAGACGATCCCGTTGTCGTTGCACCACTTCTGCAGCGCAGGCAGGAAGCCCGGGGCGGGGACGATGAAGCCACCCTCGCCCTGGATCGGCTCGATGACGAGCGCGGCGATCTGGTCGGCGCCGACCTGCTTCTCGGCGGCCAGGATCGCGCGGGCGGCGGCCTGCTCACCGGTCATGCCCTCGGGGTCGCGGAAGGGGTAGGACGTCGGCACGCGGTAGATGTCGGAGGCGAACGGGCCGAAGCCCTTCTTGTAGGGCATCGCCTTGGCGGTCAGGGCCATCGTCAGGTTCGTGCGCCCGTGGTAGGCGTGGTCGACCGCGACGACGGCGTTGCGGCCGGTGGCGTAGCGGGCCACCTTCACGGCGTTCTCGACGGCCTCGGCGCCGGAGTTGAACAACGCCGACTTCTTGGCGTGGTCACCCGGGGTCAGCTCGGCCAGGGCCTCGCAGACGGCGACGTACTCCTCGTAGGGGCTGATCATGAAGCAGGTGTGCGTGAAGTCGGCGACCTGCTGCGTGACGCCCTCGACCACGCGCGGCGCAGCGTTGCCGACGCTGGTCACGGCGATGCCGGACCCGAGGTCGATGAGCAGGTTGCCGTCGACGTCCTCGATGACCCCGCCGCCGGCGCGCTGGACGTAGACCGGCAGGGTCGAGCTGACGCCGGCGGACACGACCGCGGACCGGCGCGTCGCCAGCTCCTGGGACTTGGGCCCGGGCAGCGCGGTGCGCAGCTCGCGACGCTGGGGCAGGGTGCTGGTGGTGTCGGACACGGGGGCTCCTGAGGTGCGGGGGATGCTGCTGCCACCATCCTCGCCCATCAGCCCCCGCACGCGGTATGCCGGGCCGCGGCGGCCGCGTCGCGGCCCCCCTGTCGCGGGCCAACCGCGGGTCCGGGGCGGTGGGGGATCAGGCGAGGCGGCGGAGCACCTCGTCGTGCAGCAGCCCGTTGGTGGCGACGGCGTTGCCGCCCCAGGGGCCGTCCTGCCCGTCGAGGGAGGTGAACCGGCCGCCGGCCTCGGTGACGATGGGCACCAGGGCGGCCATGTCGTGCACGGCGAGCTCGGGCTCGGCGGCGATGTCGACCGCGCCCTCGGCCACGAGCATGTAGGACCAGAAGTCGCCGTA
>DASSPC010000304.1:0-2284 GCA_035699865.1 Oryzihumus sp.
GATCGCGTCGGGCTTCTTCTCGCCGGCGAGGACGAGGCCGTCGGCCATGACCATGCGGCCCTCGGCGTCGGTGTCGATGATCTCCACCGTCTTGCCGCCGCGCATCGTCACGACGTCGCCGGGACGCTGGGCGTTGCCGCCGGGCATGTTCTCGGCCAGGCACAGGTAGCCGGTGACCGCGACCGGCAGCTGCAGCTCGGCCGCGGCCAGGACGGCGGCGGCCACGGCGGCGGCGCCGGCCATGTCGGACTTCATGGTCAGCATCGAGGCCGGGGGCTTGATGCACAGGCCGCCGGAGTCGAAGGTGATGCCCTTGCCGACGAAGGCGATGTGGGCCCTGGCCTTGCTCGGTGCATAGGTCATCGTGACGATCCGGGGCGGGTTGGCCGACCCCTGGCCGACCCCCATGATGCCGCCGAAGCCGCCCTTGAGCAGGGCCTTGTCGTCGAGCACCGAGACCTTGACGTCGGTCTTGGCGGCGCGCTCCCTGACCGAGTCGGCGAAGGTCTGCGGGTAGAGCAGGTTCGGCGCGGTGTTGACCAGGTCGCGGGCGTAGGCCCGGGCCTCGGCGAGGGCGCCGGCCCGCTTGACCGCCGCCTTGACGTCCTTGTCACGGGCCTCGGCGGTCAGGACGGTCAGGGCGCCCGGCGGGGTGCTGGGGGCGGGCTGGCTGCGGTGACCGGCGAAGGCGTAGGCGCCGTAGAGCGCGCCCTCGCTGACCGCGCCGACGGCCGCGGCACCCGCACCGGGCAGGGCCAGGGCGACCTTGGCGACGCCGCTGAGGGCGCGGGTGGCCGAGCCGGCGGCCCGGCGCAGGACCTCGTCGTCCCAGGCGGCGCCGCGGGCCGGGGCGGCACCCAGACCGGTCAGCACGACCAGCGGGGCGGCCACGCCGGGGACGGCCGGCAGCTTCAGGACCTCGTCCGGGGTGCCCTTGGCGGACAGCGCCGTGAGCGCGTTCGTCAGGTGCTCACCGGTGGCCTTGGACAGGTCGTGGCCGGGCGCCAGGGCGGCGCCGGAGTCGGCCTTGACGGTGGCGAGGACGAGGGCGTCGACCTTGAGGTCGCTCGCCGGGCGGTCGGAGACGGTCAGCGTCGTCACGGGGGTCCATTTCGTCGGGGACGGGCAGGGCGGGCGCCGTTCACCCACGGGTGTCGTGTGCGGGGTCCGGGCCGCGGTCGTGCGCGGGTCCGCGCGCGTCCACCGCCCGAGGATAGCCAGAGCGGGCGGGCGGTAGGTTGCCGCTCATGACCTCGCACCTGTTGACCTCGCCGCTGCACGACCGCCACGTGGCCCTCGGGGCCAAGATGGCCGACTTCGGCGGGTGGGAGATGCCGATCGAGTACCCCGGCGGCGGGGTCGTCCGCGAGCACACCGCGGTCCGCGAGCGGGTCGGCCTGTTCGACGTCAGCCACCTCGGCAAGGCCAGCGTGCGCGGCCCGGGCGCGGCGGAGTTCGTCAACGCCTGCCTGACCAACGACCTGGGCCGGATCGCCCCGGGCAAGGCGCAGTACACCCTGTGCTGCGACGAGACCGGCGGCGTGGTCGACGACCTCATCGCCTACCTCAAGGCCGACGACGACGTCTTCCTCATCCCCAACGCCGCCAACACCGCCGAGGTCGTGCGGCGCCTGGCGGCTGCGGCGCCCGAGGGCGTCACCGTGGAGAACCTCCACGACCGCTACGGCGTCATCGCCGTGCAGGGCACCCACAGCGACGAGGTCCTGCAGGCGCTGGGCCTGCCGACCGGGCACGACTACATGTCCTTCGCCGAGGCCGACTGGCAGGGCCGGCCGGTGATCGTCTGCCGCACCGGCTACACCGGTGAGCGCGGCTACGAGCTGGTCCCGCTGTGGGAGGACACCCCCGCGCTGTGGGACGCGCTGGTCGAGGCGGCCGCGGGGTTCGACGGGCTGCCCTGCGGCCTGGGTGCGCGGGACACCCTGCGCACCGAGATGGGCTACCCGCTGCACGGCAACGACCTCAGCCTCGACATCACCCCGGTGCAGGCGCGCGCCGGGTGGGCCGTGGGCTGGAAGAAACCCGCCTTCTGGGGCCGCGACGCGCTGCTGGCCGAGAAGCAGGCCGGCGCGCGGCGTACCTCCTGGGGTCTGCTGGCTACCGGCCGCGGTATCCCGCGTGCCCACTGCGAGGTGCGCTCACCCTCCGGTGAGGTGATCGGGGAGGTCACCTCCGGCACGTTCTCGCCGACCCTGAAGCAGGGCATCGCACTGGCGCTGCTGGCACCGTCGGTGGCCGAGGGCGACACCGTGGTCATCGACGT
>DASSPC010000305.1:0-8446 GCA_035699865.1 Oryzihumus sp.
AGCAGGGCGACCTTGCCGATCTGCTTGAGGTAGTCCTTGACCGGGTCGGCGGTGGCACCGGCGGTCACGACCTGCTGGGCCGGCGCGTCCTCCTCGTCGTCGTCGCGGATGACGAAGCCGGCCTCCTCGGACTCCTCCTCCGCCTCGGCCTTGGCCGGGGTCTCCGCGTCCTCGGCGCCCTCTTCGACGGCAACAGCCTCGGGCTCGTCCTCAACCGCGACGTCCTCGAGCTCGCTCTCGTCGACGTCGGTCGGCTCCTCGTCGACGCCAGTCGGCTCCTCGACCCCCTCGGCGGCGGTCTCGGCGCCGGCCTTCTTGGCCGCGGCCTTCTTCGTGGTGGCCTTCTTCGCGGCCGCCTTCTTGGCCGGCGCGGCCGCAGCAGCAGCGGCCGCCTTGGGCGTCGCCGCCTTCGCAGCCGTCTTGGCGGCCGCGGGCTTCGCGGCGGTCTTCGTCACGCCGGCCGCCTTCTTGGCGGGGGCCTTCTTCGTCGCCTTGGCCGTGGTGGTGCGGCGGGCCGAGGTGGCGGCGACCGCACGGTGCGCGGTGGCGGTGTCGAGGGTGACGCTGATCCCCTGCTCCTCCAGCGAGCGCAGGACGGCCTTCATCCTCTTGGGCTCCACCTCGGCGCCGAGGAGGGCGTCGCGCAGCTGGCTGCTGTCGACCGAGCCGTGGGCGTTACCGATCGCCAGGAGCTCCTGGAGGGCGGGGTGGGAGAACTCGGCCGGCAGCGGGCGCGCAGGGCGCTCCGCCGACGGGACGGGGTGGGCGTTCGACACAGGCGACACCGACTACCTTTCGTCGCGACTCTGGTGCACCGCAGGTCAGATCAGCTCCGGAAGCGGTGCCGACGGAGACCGAGGACGTTGCGGGAAGTTCGTGGTGACCGGATCGGCGGCGGCATCTCCGGTCGTGCAGATGAACATTGTAAAACGTCGGAGGTCATGCCCGCGCCCCGAGTGCCCGAAATCCACGCCACGACAACGCTGCACACCGCCTCCGACCTGCAGCAACGCTCGAGGGCGTCCGATCCTTCCCGATCCTCGCGCTGCGCACCCCCTGGCGAGCCGCACGCCGTCGCGCGTCAGCCCTCGGTCGGTGCCTTGACCGCCAGGACCGGGCACGGCGCGTCCAGCAGGATCCGCTGGGCGTTGGAGCCGAGGATGAGCTTGCCGACCGGGGTGCGCCGGCGGAGCCCGATCACGATGAAGTCGGCGGCGACCTCCTCGGCCGCGGCGATCAGGTCCTCGGCGGGCTCGTTGCCGCGCACCAGCTGGCGCACCTCGTGCTCGACACCGACGTCGTCGAGCTGGGCCTGGACCCCGCGCAGCTCCTCGTCGAACCGGTGCGCCTCGTCGGCGTCCAGGTCCTTGCCGCCGCGGTTGGAGTTGATGACGATCAGCCGGGTGCGCCGCAGCAGGCACTCCTCGGCGGCACGGCGCAACGCCGCTCGCCCCTCCTTCGTCGGCACGTAGCCCACAACGACGGCCACCTGAACCTCCTCGTCCAGTCGCGCAGCGCGTGCTGCTCCGTGCGGCGACCGTACCGGATTTCAACGGGCGCGTCGTGAGGACGCTGACGCCGCGCCGAGTGCCCCCCGAAGGATCTGCCCGACCTGCCCGATCTCGATGAGGAAGCCGTCGTGGCCGTAGTCCGACCGGACCCGGTGCGCGGGGCCGACGGAGGCCGGGGCGGTCGCGATCTCCTCGGACAGCCGCGGCGGGTAGAGCCGGTCGGAGTCGACGCAGGCGACGGTGAGCCGGGCGGTCACCCGCTCCAGGGCGGCCTGCCAGCCACCGCGGCCGCGGCCGATGTCGTGGGAGTTCATGGCCTCGGTGAGCACGAGGTAGGAGTTCGCGTCGAAGCGCCGGGCCAGCTTGTCCGCGTGGTGGTCCAGGTAGCTCTCGACCGCGAACCGGCCGCCGCCGCCGAGCGGCTGCTCCTCCCCCTGCGGGTGGCGGCCGAAGCGCTCGGCCAGCTCGAGCTCGCTGCGGTAGGTCACGTGCGCGATCCGGCGCGCGAGGCCCAGCCCGGCGTCCGGGCCCACCGGGTGGCCGTAGTAGTCCCCGCCCCGGAAGTGCGGGTCCTGCCGGATGGCCAGCAGCTGCGGCTGGCACCAGGCGATCTGCTCGGCGGTGGCATAGGCGCCGCTGGCCAGCACGATGCAGGCCTCCACCCGGTCGGGGTGGGTGACCGCCCACTCCAGCGCCCGCATGCCGCCCATGGACCCACCAAGGACCGCCGCCCAACGCTCGACGCCCAGCGCGTCGGCGAGGCGGGCCTCGACCTCGACCTGGTCGCGGACGGTGACGTAGGGGAAACGGCTGCCCCAGGGGCGCCCGTCGGGGTCGGTGCTGGCCGGGCCGGTGGTGCCCTGGCACCCGCCGAGGACGTTGCTGGCGACGATGAGGAACCGGTCGGTGTCCAGCGGCCGGCCCGGACCGATCAGCCCGTCCCACCACCCGGGCGTGGGGTGGTCGGCGCCGGCCGGTCCGGCGACGTGGCTGTCGCCGGTGAGGGCGTGCTCGACGAGGATGGCGTTGTCGCGGGCGGCGTTGAGCCGGCCCCACGTCTCGTAGGCAACGCGCACCTCCGGCAGCGAGCCGCCGGCCTCGAGGTCCAGGCCCCCGACGTGGAGGTGCCGACGGCCGGTGCCGGTCGTGGCACGCAGCGGGTCGGAGATGACGGTCACGGCGGCTCCCTGGGAGGTCGTCAGGGCCCGGCCGGGCCCGCGCTTGCCACCTGTGGTCCAGGTGGCCCGGTCATCACCCGGGGCACCCCACCGCGGTGGAGGGTTGCCGTCCAGCAAGCCGGGGCTACGCGCTGGAGCTCATGACCTGCGCGCCACTGTACGCCTCAGGTCCCACCGGTCGGACCGTCCGTCCGCGTTCTGGACCCCCCGCTCGACGGGACCCGGCACGGCTCAGGCGGAGGCGCGGTCGGGCCGGATCGCGAGGTCGACCATGCGCTCCAGCAGCGCGGCGAGCCGGTAGCCGGGGTCGGCCGCCAGCGCCCGGTCCAGCGCGACGCGGGTCAGCGCGCCGTCGCCGCGCCACCAGGTGAGGTTGGCCAGCACCGTGAGGGCCGCGACCGCCCACTCGTCCGGAAGGACCCGGCACAGGGCCACCAGCCGGGCCTCGACCCGGCGCTGTGCGGTGACCTCGGCGGCATCCGGCTCCCCACGCCCCCAGCCACGCACAGGCAGGAAACGGCGCAGCTGCTCACGCAGGCCGGGGTCGACCAGGTCCAGCTCGAGGGTGCCGGGGCACAGCCACGCGACCAGCGCGTCGCGCAGGTGCACGTCGACCAGCGAGCACGCGGCCAGGGCCAGGTCGCCCGGCGGCAGGTCGGTGACTGCCGGGGCCGCGTCGTCCTCGCGCAACAGCTCGGCCCACACGGCGAGCGCACGGGCCCGGCCCTCCTCCACGTCGGGCCGGTCGCCGTCGTGTCCGTCGGTGGTCGCCTGGAGCCACTCCTGCGCGCAGGCCCGCACGGCACGTGTCAGCAGCGGGTGGGCCCCGGGCTGCAGGCTGGCCACGAGCGCCTCCCGGCCGGCCAGCGGCGCCACCTCCATGCCCACGAAGTCGGCCACGGCCGGCACCTCGTGGTCGGACGGCAGCAACGTGCCCGCCGCGGGGCAGCACCCGTCGCTGGTGCAGTCCAGGGCGAACCAGCGCCCGCCGCGCACCACCAGACGGTCCACCACCGGCAGGCCCATCTCGTCACAGGCGTGGTCGAGCGCGTCCAGCATCGGCACGGACGCCCCCTCCGCCTCCTCGTAGCCGACCAGCAGCGCCGACTCCGGCCCGTCCGCGGCCAGCGGGCCCGTCATGGCCGCAACCGCCTCGCCGACGTGCTCGCCCGGTGGCAGGTCGAGCCGCTGCACGAGGCCCATGCGGCGGCCGTGGAGGCTGACCACCACGACGCTGTCACGCGGGTGGTAGCCGAGCTGGTAGGGCAGGACGGCCAGTACGTCGGCCGGCCCTCGGAGGTGGAGTGTCGTCGTCATGACCCGAGCGTGCGGGCGACCGCCCCGCGCCGACAGGGGCCGCCGCGCGCCTGTGGACGGTGGGACGAGCGGCCGGGGGCTTGTGGACAACGACGGGGGCGCACCGACCCCCGCGGCCCGGACGGTCAGCCGACGACGTCCCCCGGCACCGTCTGACGGCGCTGCTCCTCCCACGCGAGGAAGGCCTCGGTCTCGTTGACCACGGTGGTCGCGATCCAGGACACGACGACGGCGTCGTCGGCCAGGCCGAACAGGCCGAGCAACGCCTCCGGCGCGAGGTCGATCGGGGACACGACGTAGGCGACCGCCCCGACCAGGAGGGCCAGGCGCCCCAGGCTGGTCCCGGCATACTCGCCGCGTGCGGTGGCGCGGACGAGCCGCGGCAGGCTGGACAGCCGCGTGCCCATCCCGGGGCTGCCGGGGCGGGTGACGGCGCGCAGGGCGCGGGCGATGTTGCGGAAGGCGCCCCAGCGCAGGGCGGTGGCGGTGCTCACGGGGACTCCCCTCTGCGGGCGCAACGGTGGCCCGCCGGTGGTGGGTCGGTGCCGGTATGACGAGTGGCTGCGGGCGCCGGTTCCGGCACCACCGCCCGCAGCGGCTCAGGAGCCCAGCTGGCGGGACCGGCGCGGGAACTCGTGGCGGGAGTGGTCGGCGATCCGCTTGAGCAGGTAGGTGTCCAGGCCGGCGCCGACGACGCCACCGACGAGGGGCACCGCCTTGCCGAAGCGGGTCAGGGTCTTCTTGCCCACCTGGGTCAGCAGCCGGAAGCCGACCGCCTTGTTGACCACCATCAGCGCCGGGCCCGGCAGCTGCTGCGCGGCGAGGTTGGCCAGGCGCCCGGTCTTGGTCAGGCCGGCCTTGGACAGCAGGTCGTCGGCGTCGGCGCCGACGAGGGCCAGCAGGACCGCCGACCGGACCTCGGGCTGGCGGATGTCGTAGCCCCGGGCGGAGGCGATCCCGGCCACCATGCGCGTGGCGACGAGGTAGAACTCGAGCACGTTGGCCGGCAGCGCCACCGGGAGCGTGACGAACCCGCCGAGGCTGGTGACGAAACCGCCGGCCGCGCCCATCTTCAGGTGCAGGCGCACGATCGCGTCCACGGCACCCTCGACGTCGGCGTGGTCGGTCAGGGCGACGTCGGCGACCTTCTGGGCCGAGTCGAACGGGCCCTTGCCGTCGATCCCCACGTCGAGCAGCCGCTCGACCATCCGTGCCGCGGTGCCGCCGAGGGCGGTCTCGTCGACCACCGGCTCGGGCGTCCCGGCCGGCAGGACCACCTCGCCTCCGGCGGTGCCGATGCTGCTGTCCCTGTCGAAGATGCCCACTTGGTCTCCTCACGTCGACTGTCGGACCATCCTGCCAGCATGGGCTCATGCTGCTCGCCGAGGTGGTCGCCACGTCCGCCGCCGTGGCCGCCACGGCGTCGCGCAACGCCAAGGTGGGGCTGCTGGCCGATCTCCTGCGCCGCACCCCGGCGCAGGACGTGGCCATGGTGGCGCGGCTGCTGTCCGGCCAGCTGCGCCAGCGCCGCACCGGCATCGAGCTCGCCGGGTGGCGTGACCTGCCGGAGGCCGCGCCGGTGGCCACGGTCACGGTCGACGAGCTCGACGCCGCCATGCAACGGGCCAGCGAGCTCTCGGGCCCCGGCTCGGCCACGACGCGGGCGCAGCTGGTGGCCGGGCTGCTCGGACGGCTCACGGCGGCCGAGCAGGTGTTCCTCGTCGGCGTGCTGCGCGAGGGGCTGCGCCAGGGCGCCGGCGAGTCGCTCGTGCTCGCGGCGACCGCCCGGGCGGCGGGCGCGCCCGAGACGGAGGTCCGCCGTGCCGTGACGGTGAGCGGCAACCTCGCCGCGGTGGCCGAGGCCGCCCTGGCCCGGGGGCCGGCCGCCCTGGCCGGGTTCAGCCTCACCGTGGGGCAGGGCGTCGGGCCGATGCTGGCGGCCTCGGGCAAGGACCTCGGTGCCGCCCTGGAGCGCACCGGCCCCGCGGGCGTGGAGTGGAAGCTCGACGGCATCCGCGCCCAGCTGCACCGCGACGGCTCCGACGTGCGCGTGCTGACCCGGTCGCTGGAGGACATCACCGACCGGGTGCCGGAGGTGGTCGAGGCCGTGGCCGCCCTGCCGCTGGACCGGGCCATCCTCGACGGCGAGCTGATCGCGCTGCGCCCCGACGGCCGGCCGCGACCGTTCCAGGAGACCGGGGGCCGCACCGCCAGCCGGGTCGACCCGGAGGCGGGCCGGCGGGCCACCCCGCTCACGGCATACCTGTTCGACGTCCTGCACCTGCAGGGGCAGGACCTCATCGACGAGCCCGGCGACGTGCGCCGCGCAGCGCTCGAGCAGGCGGTGCCGAGCGGGCTGCTCACCCCGCGCCTGGCCGTGCCCGACCCGGGCGACCCGGCACAGGTGGCCGCAGCGCGGGCCTTCGCCGACGACGCGCTGGCTCGTGGGCACGAGGGCGTGGTGGTCAAGGCCGACGCGACGACCTACGACATGGGCCGGCGCGGCTCGGGCTGGGTCAAGGTCAAGCCGGTGCACACGCTCGACCTGGTGATCCTGGCGGTCGAGCGCGGCTCGGGCCGCCGGTCGGGGTGGCTGAGCAACCTGCACCTGGGCGCCCGCGACCCGCATGGCCGGTTCGGGCCGCCCGGCGGCTTCGTCATGCTCGGCAAGACGTTCAAGGGGCTCACGGACGAGATGCTGCGGTGGCAGACGGAGGTCCTCCCGCGCCACGCCGACGGCCCCACCGACGGCTACGTCGTGAAGCTGCGCCCCGAGGTGGTCGTCGAGATCGCCTTCGACGGGGTCCAGGCGTCGAGCCGCTACCCCGCCGGGCTGGCCCTGCGATTCGCCCGCGTGGTGCGGCACCGGCCGGACAAGCCGCCGGTCGAGGCCGACGTCGTCGAGGCGGTCGAGGCCTTCGCAGCGCCATAACGCAGCGTTATGCTGTCCATAATCCGAACCGCAGGCCGGAGGGCTTGCTCTGCCCTGACACGATGAGGGCCGAGGGGCTCCCCCTCCCGTGCTGACCTGTCCACCCACCGACATCCCGGAGGTGCCTGTCATGGCTCTGCCCATCGACGACAACCCGCAGTTCAAGGAGTACGCCCACCCCGAGCGGCTCGTGTCCACGCAGTGGCTCGCCGACCACCTCGGGCAGGACGGCCTCGTCGTCGTGGAGTCCGACGAGGACGTCCTCCTCTACGACACCGGCCACATCCCGGGCTCGGTCAAGGTGGACTGGCACAACGACCTCAACGACCCGCTGACCCGCGACTACGTCGACGGCGCCCGGTTCGCCGAGGTCCTCGGCCAGCGCGGCATCGGCCGCGACACCACCGTGGTCATCTACGGCGACAAGAACAACTGGTGGGCCGCCTACGCCCTGTGGGTGTTCTCCCTGTTCGGTCACGAGGACGTGCGCCTGCTCGACGGCGGCCGCGCCAAGTGGATCGCCGAGGGCCGCGAGCTGACCCGCGACGTGCCGACGCCCGCCCCGGTCGACTACCCCGTCATCGAGCGCGATGACAGCGTCATCCGGGCCTTCAAGGACGAGGTCCTCGCCCATCTGGGCGAGCCGCTGGTCGACGTCCGCTCCCCCGGGGAGTACTCCGGCGAGCTGCTGCACATGCCCGACTACCCGCAGGAGGGCGCGGTCCGCGGCGGCCACATCCCCGGCGCGAAGTCGGTGCCGTGGGCCCGGGCCGCCGCCGAGGACGGCACGTTCAAGAACCGCGCCGACCTCGAGGCGATCTACCTGCAGGAGCAGGGCCTGAAGCCCACCGACGACGTGGTGGCCTACTGCCGCATCGGCGAGCGCTCCTCGCACACGTGGTTCGTGCTGACCCACCTGCTCGGCTTCGAGAAGGTCCGCAACTACGACGGGTCCTGGACCGAGTGGGGCAACGCGGTGCGCGTGCCCATCGAGAAGTGACCGGGGGCTGACGCACACTGTGAGCGTGAGCACCGACACCGACACCGACCGCGCCGCCCTGCCCACGGCCCTGGCCGAGATCGCCGAGGACTTCTCCTCGGTGCCCGTCCGCGACCGGCTCGAGCTGTTGCTGGAGTTCAGCGACGGCCTGCCCGACCTGCCCGAGCGCTACGTCGGGCATCCGGAGAAGCTCGAGCAGGTCGACGAGTGCCAGTCGCCGCTGTTCCTCGTCGTCGAGCTCGACGCCGCGGACGGCTCGGCCGAGGACCGGCGGGTGCACCTGTTCTTCCAGGCGCCCGCCGAGGCCCCGACCACCCGTGGCTTCGCCGGCATCCTGCACGAGGGCCTCGACGGCCTGACCGTCCCGGAGGTGCTCGCCGTCCCCGACGACGCGCCCTACCGCTTCGGCCTGGCCGAGGCCGTGTCCCCGCTGCGGCTGCGGGGCATGGTCGCCATGCTCAGCCGGATCAAGCGTCAGGTGCGGCTGAAGTCCGCCGCCTGACCCTCG
>DASSPC010000306.1:0-7855 GCA_035699865.1 Oryzihumus sp.
CAGCCGTGTGGCCAGCTGGCTGGCGCTGACCTCCTTGTCGCCGAGCGTGGTGAACGCCTTGACGTCCTCGATCGCCTCGATGACCCGCCAGTCGGCGAACCGCTCGAGCTCGCGCACCTCCTGGGTCAGGAACGCCACGGACACGGTCTTGCCGACCGTGCGGGCGCCGGCGGCCAGCGGCACGTCGCCGCTGACGGCCCGAAGCAGGGTCGACTTGCCGGCGCCGTTGACGCCGACGATGCCCACGCGCTCACCCGGCGCGAGGCGCCAGGTGACCTTGTCGAGCAGCACCCGGTGGTCCAGCGCCACGGTGGCGTCGACCAGGTCGATGACGTCCTTGCCCAGCCGGGTGGTCGCGAACCGCATCAGCGACACGTCGTCGCGCGGCGGCGGCTCGTCGGCGATCAGCGCCGAGGCCGCGTCGATCCGGAACTTGGGCTTGCTCGTGCGCGCGGGCGCCCCGCGGCGCAGCCACGCGAGCTCCTTGCGCAGCAGGTTGGCGCGCCGGTCCGCGGTCACCGCGGCCACCCGCTCGCGCTCCGCCTTGGCGAGCACGTATGCCGCGTAGCCACCCTCGTAGGAGTGGACCTGTCCCTCGGCGACCTCCCACGTGGTCGTGGCGACCGCGTCGAGGAACCACCGGTCGTGGGTGACCGCGACGACGGCGGTGCCGGGTCCGGTGCGCCGGGTGGCCAGGTGCTGGGCCAGCCAGGCGACCCCCTCGACGTCGAGGTGGTTGGTCGGCTCGTCCAGCAGCAACAGGTCGGGGTCGGCGACCAGCAGCGCGGCGAGGGCGAGCCGGCGCCGCTCACCGCCGGAGAGCGGGCCGACGGTGGCCTCCAGGCCGCCCACGTCGCGGGCGTCGACCCCGCCGAGCAGCCCGTCGAGCACGTCGCGGATCCGCGGGTCCCCCGCCCACACGTGCTCGGGCCGGTCGCCGAGCACCGCCTGGCGGATGGTCGCGTCCGGGTCGAGCGTGTCGACCTGGCTGAGCATGCCGACGGTGAGGTCGCCGGTGCGCGTGACCCGGCCCTCGTCGACGCCCTGCTCGCCGGCGAGCACCTTGAGCAGGGTGGACTTGCCGCCGCCGTTGCGGCCCACGATGCCGATGCGGCTGCCGCCGTTGACCCCCAGGGAGACGACGTCGAGGACGAGCGTCGTGCCGAGCGCCAGGGACGCGCGCTCGACGGAGACGAGGTTGGTCACGGTCAGTCGACCCTCGTCACGCTCGGCCCGGGCACGACCTGGGCACCGTGCACCGGGCCGGTGGCGCGCTTGACCCCGGCGGCGAGGCCGGAGGCGGCCAGCGCGACGGCCAGGTCGAGGGCGACCTCGGCGTCGGGCACGACGAAGGCCACGGTCGGCCCGGAGCCGGACACGAGGCCACCCAGGGCACCGCACTCCGAGCCCAGCTCGAGGACCTCGCGCAGCTGCGGCTGCAGGGACAGGGCGGCGGGCTGCAGGTCGTTGACCAGCGCCTTGCCCAGCGCGGCGGCGTCGCCGGAGCGCAGGGCGGTCATCATCGCCGCCGTGGGCTGGGGCGGCGGCACGTCGCGGCCCTCCCGGAGCCGGTCGCACTCGGCATACACCCTGGGGGTGGACAGGCCGGTGTCGCTGAAGGCGAAGACCCACTGGTAGGAGCCGCGGGCCAGGACGGGCGCGAGCTGCTCGCCGCGACCGGAGCCGACCGCCGTTCCACCGGCGAGGGCGAACGGCACGTCGCTGCCGATCTCGCCGGCGAGCTGCTCCAGCGCGTGCCGTGGCGTGCCCAGGCCCCAGAGCGCGTCACAGGCCAGCAGGGCGCCGGCCGCGTCGGCCGAACCCCCGGCCATGCCCCCGGCGACGGGGATCTCCTTGTGGATCGCGATGGCGACCGGCTCCTCGATGCCGGCAGCCTCGGCCAGCCGGCGCGCAGCTCGCAGCGCGAGGTTGTCGCCGCCGTCGGGGACCAGGTGCGACTCGGAGCCGGTGACGGTCACGGACCAGTCGTCAGCGGGGCGCACGGTGACGTCGTCGTACAGGCTGACCGCCTGGAAGACGGTCGCGAGGTCGTGGAACCCGTCGGCGCGCCGGGGCCCGACGATGAGCTCGAGGTTGACCTTGGCGGGCACCCGGACCGTGACCGAGCGGGAGGGCGGCACGGCGAGAGTCATGAGGGACACCCTAGGGCGAGGCGGGCGGAGGCGATCCGGGCGAAGGCGCCGATGTCGAGCTGCTCGCCGCGGGTGCGCGGGTCGATCCCGGCGGCGACCAGCACCTCCTCGGCCCGCGGCGCGGACCCGGCCCAGCCGGCGAGGGCGGCGCGCAGCGTCTTGCGGCGCTGGGCGAAGGCCGCGTCGATACAGGCGAAGACGTCCTCCCGGCTGGCGTCGGTCACCGGCGGGTCGCGGCGCACGAGCGACACCAGCCCGGAGTCGACGTTGGGCACGGGCCAGAAGACGCTGCGCCCGACGGTCCCGGCCAGCCGCACGTCGGCGTACCAGGCGGCCTTGAGGCTGGGCACGCCGTAGACCTTGCTGCCCGGCGTCGCGGCGAGCCGCTCGGCGACCTCGAGCTGGACCATGACCAGCACGCGGCGGATCGTCGGGAAGTGCTGGAGGAAGCCGAGCACCACCGGCACGGAGATGTTGTAGGGCAGGTTCGCCACCAGCGCCGTGGGCTGCGGGTCGGGCAGCTCGCGCACGGTGAGGGCGTCGGCGTGCACCAGCGAGAGCTGGTCGGCGTGCTGCGGTGCCAGCGACGCCACGGTCTGCGGCAGCGCGGCGGCCAGCGTCGGGTCGACCTCGACGGCCACGACCCGGGAGACCTCCGGCAGCAGGGCCAGGGTCAGCGAGCCCAGGCCCGGGCCGACCTCGACGACGACGTCCTCGGGGCCGACGCCCGCGACCCGGACGATCCGGCGCACCGTGTTGGCGTCGACGACGAAGTTCTGCCCCCACTGCTTCGTCGGCCGGACATCGAGCCGCGCCGCGATCTCGCGGATCTGCGCGGCCCCGAGCAGCCCGGCGACGGGGCCGGGCTCGTCGTTGTCAGCCATGCCCCGCAGCCTAGGGGGAACAGCACTGTGGCCCCGAACCGGTGAGGTCCGGGGCCACAGCCACTGCGGGTATGCCGTGCCCTCAGGCGCGCTGGGGCGTGCGCCCTCAGGCACGCTGGAGGGTGCGGCTGAGGCGCGGCTCGGAAAGCCGCTCAGAGGGCGCGCCTCAGAGGTTCTTGCCGCAGACCGGCCACGCGCTGGCGCCGACCCGGCTGTAGAGGATCTGCGCCCGCTGGGTCTGCTCGGCCGACGAGGCGTCGATCGGGCTGCCGGAGCCGCCCACCGAGTTCCACGTGCCCTGGTCGAACTGGTACAGGCCGTAGTAGGTGCCGGACGGGTCGACCGCACGGGGGTTGCCGCCGGACTCGCACTGGGCCAGGGCGGCCCAGTTCAGCCCGCCGGAGGACGGGATGGGGCCGGACGAGGTGGTCGGCGCCTTGGTGCCGACCGCGATGACCGTCGCCACCGGCTGCGAGACCACCGTGACCGACTTGGCGACACGGCTGCTCAGCTTGCCGTTGACGAAGGTCTGCGCGTAGGTGACCCGCTTGGAGCCCGCCTTGCCGGCCGTGACCGTCTTGGTGGTGCCCTTGGCCAGCGAGGAGTCCGAGCGCCTGGTGACCGGCGCCGCGATGGGCTCGGTGACCGTGACCGTCTTCTGCTGGAGCCGGTCGATGGTGATGGTCGCGCCCCGGGCGGTGAGCGGGGTGCTCAGCCCGGGCTTGACCTTGTCGATCGGGCCGACCGGGACCTTGAGCTCGGCGAGCGCGTCACGGACGGTGGCGCCGGTGGTGGTTGCAGTGCGGGTGTGGCCGTCGGCCTTGATGGTGACGTCCTTGGGCGTGCTCATCGTGACGGACAGGCCCTGACGGCCGAGGGGCATGTCACGCGAGACGCTCAGCTTGGCGCCGTCGGCCCGGATGCCGAGCTGCTGCAGGGCCGAGGCGACCGTGGTCGCGGTCGTCCAGTAGCTCTTCTGCTTGCCGTCGAGGGTGACGGACAGGACGCGGCCGTAGCGGACCGCGATCTTCTCGCCGTCGTGGAGGGGGGAGTTCAGGGAGGGGGCGACCGTGTCGTGGGGGCCGAGCGTGATGTGCTGCTTGGCCAGCAGGTCTCCCACGTTGTCGCCGAAGGTGTGGACCGAAGAGGTCTTGCCGTCCACCGAGAGGGCGACTGCCTTGTCAAAGCTCGTAAAGCCGACTGCGGCGGCAACGGCTGTGGCAACGACAGCGCCCTGGGCGATGCGCCGAACCGGGAATGTGATCACGATGCTCCAGAGCTAGGGCTCCCCGGGCACGGACTCGGGCGGCTCGTCATCACGTCGGCTGGGGCGCCTCACGGAAGCGTGACCCGCTGTCAGGCAGGTCGGTCCAGTCACGAACAGGGGGCTCGCGGCAGCGCCGCGCGCCCCCGGATGCGCGCCGACCGAGGGTGTTCCGATCCCGGCCAACAGCTCTCCACCATGCCGACGGGGCATGGAAAGGTCAACTGGAGGTAAATGACAGGCATGTGGTTCGCCAACCCTGGATGAGCGGGTCACCAGGGGCCGTAGACACGCTCCGAGGTGGTCGCGATCGCGGTGCACAGCGACGGCACGTCGACGTTGAGCACCCCTGCCATCGCCCGCACGGTGAGCGGCACGAGGTAGGAGGCGTTGGGGGCCCCGCGGTGGGGGGACGGGGTGAGGTAGGGGGCGTCCGTCTCGACCAGCAGCTGGTCCAGCGGGGTCACCGCCAGGGCGTCCCGCAGGCCCGCCGCGTTCTTGAACGTCACGGTGCCGGAGAAGCTCAGGACGTAGCCCCGCTCGACGCACTCCCGGGCCATCGCGATGTCGCCCGAGAAGCAGTGCAGGACGGTGTTGTCCGGGGCGCCCTCCTCCTCGAGGATGCGCAGCACGTCGTCGTGGGCGTCACGGTCGTGGATCTGCAGCGCCTTGCCCGTGCGCTTGGCCAGGTCGATGTGCCACCGGAACGAATCCTGTTGAACCCCAACGCCTTCGGGGCCGGTGCGGAAGTAGTCCAGTCCGGTCTCCCCGACCACCCGCACCCGCGGGTGCGCGGCCAGCCGTTCGATCTCGCCGTACGCGTCCTGCAGCTCGCCGCGGGCGTGGAGCCGGGGCGCCTCGTTGGGGTGCAGGGCCACCCCACCCAGCAGCGCGGGATACCGGTCGATGACCTCGACGGTGAACCGCGCGCCGGGCAGGTCGCACCCGATCTGGACCATCCGCGGCACCCCGACCGCGGCCGCCTCGTCGATCGACTGCTGCAGGTCCGGCGGCGCCTCACCGTCGCGGCTGATGTCGAGGTGGGTGTGGTTGTCGACGACCGGGATCGGCAGCGGGTCCGGCGCCGGGGGGCGGTCGCCGTGGCTCACTCGTCGGCCTCGTCGCCACCCAGTCGGGCCAGCTCCTCGTCGACGACCGAGGGGTCGAGCTTGGTGAAGATCGGTGTGGGTTTGTTCACAGATGCACCCACGTCCACGGGTCGAGACGCCCATTCCGGAGTGTGGGAGTACTCGCCGGTGATCACCGGGTAGGGGTGCCCGTCGTCGAGGTCGGTGACCTCCTCGATGACCGGCATCGGCATGAACTCTCCGGCGCCGCCGAAGGTGGCGTGGACGGCGTTGGCCGAGTGCGGCAGGAACGGGGACAGGATCGTGTTGCAGTCGAGCACCGCCTGCGCCGTGACGTGCAGGATCGTGCCCAACCGCTCCCGCTCGTCCTCGCCCTTGAGCTTGAACGGCGCCTGGTCGGTGACGTACTTGTTCACCTCGCCGACCACGCGCATCGCCTCGGCGATCGCCTGGCGCAGCCGGTGCTGGCCAATGAGGTCGCCGACGGTGTCGAAGCCCTCGCGGACGGTCGCCAGCAGCTTCTCGTCGTCGTCGGTGAGCTCGCCGGCCGGCGGGATCTGCCCGAAGCTCTTGGCGATCATCGACGCGGTCCGGTTGACCAGGTTGCCCCAGCCCGCGACCAGCTCGCCGTTGGTGCGCGTGACGAACTCGCGCCAGCTGAAGTCGCTGTCCTGGCTCTCCGGGGCGGCGGCGCACAGGAAGTAGCGCAGCGCGTCGGGCTGGTAGCGCGACAGGACGTCGCGCACGTAGATGACGTGGCCACGCGAGGAGGAGAACTGCTTGCTCTCCATCGTGAGGAACTCCGAGGAGACGACCTCGGTGGGCAGGTTGAGCACGCCGTACGCGCCCGGCTCACCACCGTGGTCGCCGCGTCCGGCGTAGGCCAGCAGCTCGGCCGGCCAGATCTGGGAGTGGAAGGTGATGTTGTCCTTGCCCATGAAGTAGTAGGAAAGAGCGGGCTCGGGCCCTGCGCCTTCAGACCACCACTCGCGCCACCGCTCGGGCTCGCCCAGCCGGCGGGCCCACTCGACGGAGGCGGACAGGTAACCGATGACCGCGTCGAACCAGACGTAGAGACGCTTGGTCGGCTGCTCGCGCCACCCGTCCAGCGGCACCGGGATGCCCCAGTCGATGTCGCGGGTCATGGCGCGGGGTTTGATGTCATCGAGGATGTTGAGGCTGAAGCGGATCACGTTGGGACGCCACGTGCCCGACGCCTCCCGGCCCTCCAGCCACTCGCGCAGCGCGCCGGCGAGGGCGGGGAGGTCGAGGAAGAAGTGCTGGGTCTCGATGAACTCCGGGACCTCGCCGTTGATCTTCGAGCGGGGGTTGATGAGCTCGGTCGGGTCGAGCTGGTTGCCGCAGTTGTCGCACTGGTCGCCGCGGGCCTCGGCGTAGCCGCAGATGGGGCAGGTGCCCTCGATGTAGCGGTCGGGCAGCGTGCGCCCGGTCGACGGCGAGATCGCGCCCTTGGTGGTGCGCTCGATCATGTAGCCGTTCTTCCACACCTGGGTGAACAGCTCCTGCGCGACCGCGTAGTGGTTGGCCGTCGTCGTGCGGGTGAACAGGTCGTAGGAGCAGCCGAGGGCGTGCAGGTCCTCGACGATGACCCGGTTGTTCGTGTCGGCGAGCTCGCGAGCGGTCACGCCCTCCTTGTCGGCCTGCACGAGGATCGGGGTGCCGTGCTCGTCGGTGCCGGAGACCATGAGCACGTCGTGCCCCGCCATCCGCATGTACCGGCTGAACACGTCGGAGGGCACGGCGAACCCGGCCACGTGGCCGAGGTGCCGCGGACCGTTGGCGTACGGCCAGGCGACTGCAGACAGGACCTTGCTCATGTGCCGAATCCTAGGGGTGAGGTGCATCCCCTTTTCCGCTGCGTGGGTGGTGGTTGCCACCGGAGGTGTCATGATCGCCGGGTGCCCGACCTGCGCGAGACCCTCGACGTCGCTGCCCCCGCGGACCTGGTCTACGACCTCGTCGCCGACCTGCCCCGCATGGGTGACTGGTCCCCGGAGTGCGAGAAGGTGACGTGGCGCGGCGGCGCGACCGAGGCCGCCAAGGGCGCGGAGTTCCTCGGGCACAACCGCGCCGGGTCGATCCGCTGGGTCACCCAGGGGCGTGTGGTCAGCGCCGAGCGGGGCCGCAACCTGGCCTTCGAGATCACCGTCGGGCCGATGTCGGTGGCGCGCTGGGAGTACTTCATCGTCCCCACCGCGACCGGCTGCACCGTCGTCGAGGAATGGACCGACCGTCGCCCGGGCTGGTACCGCGTGCCCGCCGACAGGGCGTTCGGCCCGCGGCAGAAGTCCAACCGCCGCGGCATCCAGAAGACGCTGGAGAACCTCAAGCGGGCCGCCGAGGGCCTCGCCGCCTGACCCGTCGCCGCCTGACCTGATGCCGGCGGGTCCTCAGCCGCGGCGCGCGGCGACCGCCGCGTCATACAGGGCCTTCTTGGACAGCCCG
>DASSPC010000307.1:0-3670 GCA_035699865.1 Oryzihumus sp.
GCAACCTCTGACGCGTGCTCGACCCCGGTCGGTGACCCCGCGGCATACCTGCTGGTGTGCCGTGGGGTCACCCGCGTGAGCGGATGTCCGCTTTGTCCCATAACCTCGGGCGTCATGGAGTCGACGAACCCGGCGGACGCAACAGTCGAGACCGGGCAGGTGGAGTGGGTCCCGCGCAAGCGGGTGTTCGCGATCCTCGGCGCGGCGGGAGCCCTGGTGCTCATCGCCGGCCTGACCGCGCTGACCTACCTCTGGCGGGGCCTGACCGGCCACGACCAGCAGCCCTGGTGGGCGGTGGTGATCATGATGCTCGGCGGCTACGTCATGTTCATCGGGCTCTGGCGGTGGCTGCGGGCCGAGCGCCACGGCTTCGCGATGCACCGGCGCATCTGGGCCCGCATGGGCGGGGGCGCCGGGCTGATCGTCGTGGGCCTGCTCCTGCCGCTCTACGTCGCCGGCTGACGCCCGCACGCGGCGCCGACGGGTCGGGACTCCTCGATTCGGACCGTGCTGTGCGCAGCGTCTACCCTCGTGCGGGTCGTCGGGATACGTGCGGAAGGGGACGCGTGTGGGTGGGGTGGTGAGCGCCTCCTTCGAGGGGCTTGACGAGCTGGCCCGGTTGGCCCAGGAGCAACAACGTCATGTTGACGCGGTCAGGAGACACGTCGAAGGTGCCTGTGGCCGCATGGGCGCCTTCACCGGGCTGATGTCGCTGTTCGCCGGGGCCTATGCCGAGGCGCACGCGACCGTGGTGAGCGAGCTCGGCCGTGCCGGCACGGGGGCTGGGGACGTCTCCACCGCGTTCCGCACGGTGGTGGCCACCTACCGCCACCATGACCGGCGGGCCTCCGAGCGCATGCGGGCCCTGCAGGCGCGGATCAGCGAGGCGAAGGGCTACGCGCCGCAGGAAGGCGAGGACGGCTTCGGGGTGCCGCGGCCGCTGAAGTTCGCCGCCGGCGCCACCGACGACGCAGACGGGGTGGCCGACTCCTACGCGGAGCTCGCCCATCGTCTCGGCGAGCTGCCCGCTCCGGGTCCCCTGGACGTCGGGTCCGACCTCAAGGGCCTGCCCAGCGACGGGGTCGGCCTCGTCGCGGACTTCACCGACACCATCGGGGAGGGGCTGACGATGGGCGACGCCTCGTCCGACAGCGCCGACTACGAAGAGTTCGAGCACCAGCACGGAGGGGGGCACCAGTGACCACCGTGGCCCTGACCAACCCGGACTCGCTCCTGGTCGCGCACACCTCCAACGCGGAGGGGAGCCTGATCGACGAGCTGCGGGGCGAGTGCGGCGTCATCCTGCAGACCATCGACTGGATCGCCCGCAAGCTCGGCTTCGACCTCATCGGCGCGATCTTCGACCCGATCGCCGGCGACTTCAGCACGGTGGACGCGATGCGCCAGGACTGGCTCGGCGCCGCGGGTGCGCTGAAGGCGATCGGCGAGAACTACCAGGCCATGGCCGGCGCACTGCCCCGCGTCTGGGACGCCGACAGTGCAGAGCGGGCCGTGGGCCGGCTGCGGTCCATGGGAGACGCCCACGCCACGCAGGCCAAGGCCGCCGAGCTGATGTCGCAGCAGCTCGGGAACATGCTCACGGCGGTGAGCGAAGGCTGCAAGCTCCTGGCCGGGGTGCTCGGCCTCGTGGAGGAGATCGTGCTGTCCATGAGCCTCGCCAAGTGGGCCGAGGAGATCCTGACCATGGGCTCGGGGGTGCGCAAGGTCGTGTCGCTGCTCTACCGCGCCATCGAGTTCATCAAGAACCTCAGCAAGGTCATCCCGCCGATGCTCAAGGCTGCCGGCATCCTGGCCACGATGTTCAAGTACCTGAACCTCGCCTTCATGATGCCGGTCGCGGCGGTGACGCAGGGCCAGGCGGCGCTGCACGTCGATGACACCGCGGCTGCGGGCTTCCACAGCCCGGCCTTCGCCCACGGAAGCACGTTCTGAGGAGCACCGTGCCCAGCGCCGAGGAGATGGACGCCCTGTCAGCCGAGTTCCGGGCGGCGATCCACGAGATCCAGGAGCTCACGGACTCGCTGCGGGACGGCAGCGCCGGCTTGCTCGAGGAGGTGCGCGCCGAACGCGACTACCTGCGACAGGCGCGCGAGCGCGAGGCCGATGAGCTCGCGGCCGCCGCACGGGCGGGCGAGCACGGTCCGGCCCGGCGGGAGCTTCAACGCCGGCTCGACCGGGCGCAGACGACCTGGCGCGCCGTGATGTCCGGCCAGGACGAGCACTGGAGCGCCGTCGAGGTGCGCGCCGAGGTCGTCGGCGACGCCCGGCGGGCCATCGACGACCTCGAGAAGGCCGACCCCGGGTTCGCCGAGACCTACCGCGAGATCGCACCCCTGCGAGCCGACAAGGAGCCGGGAGAATGGTGATGGCCGACGACCGAGCCGACGATGTGGCGACCGCCGACGCGGACCACGCCGCCAGGCTGAGGAACCTCAAGGGCCTCGAGCTCTTCCTCGTGATGCGCTCCGGGGCGCCCGTGGTGGGCATCGGCGTCACGGTGAGCTGCATCTACCTGTGGGCGGCGCTGGGGCTGGGCACACGGATGCTGCTGCTCGGGGTGCCGCTGATGCTGGCCGGCTCCGTGGCGGCCTTCGTGGGCCTGCGCACCCGGCTCCGCGAGGCGCGACGCAGCCGGGAGCTCACCACGCAGGGCTACGGGCCGATCCTCGCCGGCTGGGCGCTGGTCGTCCTCGGCCTGGTCCTGCCCCTCTACCTGTCCTGACCGCCCCACACGCGGCGACGGCACGGCATACCGGGTGGGTATGCCGTGCCGTCGCGCAGGCGGGTGGCCTCAGGCCGTGACGGCCTCGGCCTCCTCGCCGGTGGCCAGGCGCGCGTTGCGCCGGCTGTAGGTGAGGTAGACGACCATGCCGACGACCATCCAGACCGCGAAGCGCAGCCAGGTCTCCATCGTCAGGTTGGTCATGAGGTAGAGGCAGGCCAGCGCCGAGACGACCGGCAGCACCGGGGACAGCGGCACGCGGAACGGCCGGTGCACGTCCGGGCGCTTGCGGCGCAGGACCGGCACCGCCAGCGAGACGATGATGAACGCGAACAGCGTGCCGATGCTGACCAGGTCGGCCAGCGCGGCCAGCGGGACGAAGCCGGCCAGCACGGCCACGAAGATCGTCGTGGCGATGGTGATCCGGTAGGGAGTGCCCCACTTCGGGTGGACCTTGGCGACCGCCGGGGGCAGCAGCCGGTCGCGGCCCATGGCGAAGCCGATCCGGCCCATGGCGATGAGGTCAACCAGGATGACCGAGGTCAGGCCGCAGACGGCGGCGATGGAGACCAGGGTGGAGGCCCAGCCCTGGCCGACGGCGTCGAACGCGCTGGCGATCGGGGCGCCCTCGTCGATCTTCTTGTAGCTGACCATGCCGGTGACCACGATCGAGACGCCGATGTAGAGCACGGTGCACAGGGCCAGGGTGCCGAGCAGGCCGATGGTGAGGTCGCGCTTGGGGCGCTTGGTCTCCTCGCCGAGGTTGGCCACCGCCTCGAAGCCGGTGTAGGCGAAGAAGACCACCGCCGCGGCGGTCAGCACGCCGGCCATGCCGTAGGCGGAGGGGGAGATGCCGAAGACGGCCTGGCTCAGCGGCTGCTTGAGGCCGCTGACGCTCTGCTTGACCGGCTCGGCGTGCGGCACGAA
>DASSPC010000308.1:0-4868 GCA_035699865.1 Oryzihumus sp.
GCGAGATAGGACGCGAACTCCATGAAGCACGCCCCACGCTTGGGGCTGCGGTGCTTGCCTCGGGACAGGACCGGGATGAAGTCCGGCCCCTTGACGGTCTCGGTTCGCACGAGGCACCTCCGTCCGTGTGGAAGGGAACCACCTGCCAGTCTGCGCTCGTGGTGCCCGGCCCGCCATACCCCTTTGGCGTGTCCTTGCCGGCGATGGACTCACTCTGGCGACGGTGGTGGCGCGCCCATACCCTCGGACAGGTGACGGAGGCGACGCGGGAGCAGGCGATCCAGGACCAGTGGTGGAAGAGCGCGGTGGTCTACCAGATCTATCCGCGCAGCTTCGCCGACAGCAACGGTGACGGGATCGGCGACCTCCCGGGCATCACCAGCCGGCTGGACCACCTCAGCGCCCTCGGGGTGGACGTCATCTGGCTCTCGCCGGTCTACCCCTCGCCGCAGGACGACAACGGCTACGACATCGCCGACTACCAGGACATCGACCCGACGTTCGGCACGCTGGCGGACTTCGACGAGCTGCTGGAGCAGGTGCACGCCCGCGGGATGAAGCTGGTCATGGACCTCGTCGTCAACCACACCAGCGACGAGCACCCGTGGTTCGTGGAGTCCCGTTCCAGCACCGACAACCCCAAGCGCGAGTGGTACTGGTGGCGCGGCCCGCGCGAGGGGATGGCCGCCGGCGACCCCGGCGCCGAGCCGACCAACTGGGGGTCGTTCTTCTCGGGCCCGACGTGGGAGCTGGACGAGGCCACCGGGGAGTACTACCTGCACCTGTTCAGCCGCAAGCAGCCCGACCTCAACTGGGAGAACCCGCAGGTCCGCGAGGCGGTCCACGCGATGATGGGCTGGTGGCTCGACCGGGGCGTCGACGGCTTCCGGATGGACGTCATCAACATGATCTCCAAGGACACCGCCCTGCCGGACGGCCACCAGGGACCGGGCGCCCACCACGGCGACGGGAGCCCGCACTTCCTCTGCGGCCCGAGGATCCACGAGTTCCTCCAGGAGATGCACGCCGCGGTGTTCGCGGGGCGCGACGGGGCGCTCCTCACCGTCGGCGAGATGCCCGGCGTCACCGTGGACGAGGCCCGGCTGTTCACCGACCCGGCCCGCCGCGAGGTCGACATGGTGTTCCAGTTCGAGCACGTCGGCCTGGACCAGGGCGACTCGAAGTGGGACGTGCGCCCGCTGGACCTGCGCGACCTCAAGGCCTCGCTGGGGCGCTGGCAGGCCGGTCTGGCCGAGACCGGGTGGAACAGCCTGTACTGGAACAACCACGACCAGCCGCGCATCGTCAGCCGGTTCGGCGACGACGGCGAGCACCGGGTGGCCTCGGCGACCATGCTCGGCACGGTGCTGCACCTGCACCGCGGGACGCCCTACGTCTACCAGGGCGAGGAGCTCGGCATGACCAACGCGCCGTTCGCCTCGATCGAGGACTTCCGCGACATCGAGTCGGTCAACCACTACCGGGCGTGGGTCGACCCGGGGCACCAGAGCGCCGAGGAGGTGCTGGCGGCGCTGCGGGTCATGAGCCGCGACAACGCCCGCACGCCGATGCAGTGGGACGACACGCCGCACGCCGGCTTCACGACCGGCGAGCCGTGGATCGCGGTGAACCCCAACCACGTCACGGTCAACGCCGCGGCAGCGGCAGCCGACGAGGGCTCGGTGTTCCACCACTACCGGCGCCTCATCGAGCTGCGGCACAAGGAGCCGGCCGTCGCGCACGGCGACTTCCACATGCTGCTGCCGCACGACGAGCGGGTCTACGCCTTCACCCGCCGGCTGGAGGACGTCGAGCTGCTCGTCCTCGGCAACTTCTCCGGCGAGGAGGCACCGGCCGACGTGCCCGACGCCGAGGCGTGGGCCGGGTCCGAGCTGCTGCTGGGCAACCTGCCCGACGTTCCGGACGTCGGGCCGATCGTGCTGCGCCCGTGGGAGGCGCGGGTCTACCGCCGCACGACCTGACGCCGGCCGCGCGACGATCGTCGCGGCGGTTCGGGCGCAGACCGGCCGGAAACGCGCCGACGATCGTCGCGTCTGTGGCCGGGTCAGCGGTACTGGTCCCGGAAGCGGGGGTCGGTCTCCCACCACGGCCGGTCCCGCTCCGGCTCGGTCGAGGCGGCCTGGGCCTGCTGCGGCGCAGGCTCGCGGGCGTCCAGCTCGGCGTCGACGGCCCGGGCCTCCGCGGCGTCGGCGCGCACCCAGCCGACGAGCACCGCGAAGAGGAACGGCAGGCCGACGCTCTCGGCGATGCCGAGCATCGCGCCGCCGCCGAGCTTCTGGTCCCAGGCCGGGTCCGGCCCCCAGGTGCGGTTCATGTAGCCGGGCACGCCGGCCGCCAGCAGGGTCGGCGCGGTCATCACGAGGATGCCGGGCACGGCGTCAGCCAGGCCGTCGACGAAGGCGAACAGCGCCCGCACCGGGTGGGTGCACCACGCCGGGAGCATCTCCTCGCCCAGCAGGGGCAGCACGAACAGCGCGCCGGTGCCCAGCAGCACGAGGTAGAGCACCTCGCGCACCCCGGCGCTGGCGACCGAGTCCTCCAGCCACGGCGTGAAGAACACCGCCACCAGGGTCCCGACCGCGACCGCCGAGCTGACCAGCGGGAACATCAGCACCCGGGCCACCCGCCCGCGCAGGACCCCCAGCAGCCGGCCGGACCCCTTGTCCCCCAACGCGTTCGCCGACACGGTGACCGGGTCGCCGAGCGCCAGGCCGAGCGGCGTCACCGCCGACAGCACCGTCGCCTGGGCCGCCGCCGCCCAGAACAACGTGCCCCGGTAGACCGCGAGCACCCCGCAGGTGGCGTAGACGAGCGTCCCGACCCCCAGCACGGTGAACGCCAGCGCGCGCCACCCCGACCACGCGCGCCCGGCGCGGTGCAGGCGGACCAGGCACCCGGCATACCCGGCCAGGAGCAGGGCTCCCAGGGCGATGCCGACGGGGTCCGCGGTCCAGGCGGTCAGCCAGCTCGAGGCGGTCAACGGGGGAAGCACGCGGGCCATGATGCTCCGCGTCCCTGTGCGCTGTTCAGGCGGCGCTGGTCAGGCGGCGCTGGTCAGGCGGCGCGGTGCAGGCGCTGGCGCCAGGACCGGCCGTCGGGGTCGTGCACCAGCCGGTAGAACACCCCCGCCCACACCCGCGTCCACCCGGTGACCCGGTGCTCGGTCAGCGGGCGCAGCCGGCCGGGCGGGCGCGGGCCGACCCGGCCGCCCTCGTGCCAGGCCTGCAGGCACTGCGCCGAGCGCTCGAACGCCGCGAGCGTCTCGGCCGGGTCGGCCAGCACGGAGGCGTCCTCGAGGTCGAGGTGCTCGGCGGCCAGGGCCAGGCGCAGCCGCTGCGGGTAGCCACCGGGGTCGTGCACCGCCGCGGCGACCTCGGAGTCGTGCGTCCACGAGCGCCGGTTGAAGTTGTCCGAGCCGACCGAGGCCCAGGTGTCGTCGATGACGCAGACCTTGGCGTGGACGTAGACCGGGACGCCGGCCGGGCTCTCCACGCCGTAGGTCGTGACGCGGCCGGGTGCCGCGCGCTGCAGGATGCGCAGCGCGGTCTGGCGCCCGAGCAGCTGCGGCGCCACGGCCAGCCGCCCGTCCTGGTCCGGGTGGTGCGGCAGGACGGCGACCAGGTGCAGCTCGGGGTTGGCGCGCAACGCGCCGGCCAGCAGCCGGGCCACCTCGGTGGACCACAGGTACTGGTCCTCGACGTAGATGAGGCGCCGGGCCCGGCCGAGTGCCTTGCGGTAGCCGCGGGCGACACTGCGCTCCCCCTGCGGCGCGAACGGGTAGCCCGGGCGCCGGTACGGGTAGGTGCGCAGCAGCTGGACCGCCAGCTCACCGGTCGGCGCCGGGTCGGGCAGCTGCTCCGGCAGCGGGGTCACCCGGTCGGGCTGGACCCCGCGGACCCGGTCCTGCGCCCGGCGCCAGGGGCTGCGGCTCAGCGGTTGCGGGTCTTCCCAGCGCTCCCGGAAGACGGTCTCGACGTCGCCGACGACCGGGCCGGTGAGGGCGACCTGCACGTCGTGCCAGGGCGGCCGCTCGCCGTAGACCTTCGCCATCGGCTGCCGCTGCGGGTCACCGTCGTGGTCGGCGTCGTCGCGCCGGCTGTGGCACAGGTCCAGCCCGCCGACGAACGCCACGTCGAGCTCGGGCCGGCCGGGGTGGCGCAGGACGACGAGCTTCTGGTGGTGCGAGCCGCCGGGGCGCACCCGCATGTCGAGCTGGCACTGGCCCCCGGCCTCGTTGACCAGGTCGCCGAGGGTGCGGTTGGCCTCCGCGGCGAAGGACAGGCGTTTCCAGTGCGAACGCCACACCAGGCCGCGCACGTCGACCCCGCGCCGGGCGGCGTCGCCGAGCAGGGTGGCGACCTCACTGCCGTCCTCGCCGAGGAGCTGCTGGTCGGCGTCACCACGCCAGTCGGTGAACAGCAGCAGGTCGCCGTCGCGCATCTGCCGCACGCGCCGGTCGAGCTCGGCGAAGTACGTCGCGCCGTGCACCAGCGGGGTGACCGAGTTGCCGCAGGTCCACGCCTGCCCGTCGGGATGGCGGCTGTCCAGCCGGCTCGCGGGGTTGCCGCGCTCGTCGGCGGACAGGAACCAGTCGGCTATCGGCACCCGCGATGCCTACCCTGCGCGGCGCGGCCGAGGCAACCCGGCCACGCCGGGCAGTAGCGTCCGGCCATGCCCGACCGCTACTGGCCGCTCACCGGCCTGCGCCTGACCACCGAGCGCCTCACCCTGCGGCCGTGGACCGAGGCCGACCTGGAGCTGGTCAGCGACGCCCTGCCCGCCGACCTGGCCCTGGACCCGGCGGCGCCGCGCTTCGACCTCGGCGACGAGCAGCGGGTGCGCGGGGT
>DASSPC010000309.1:0-2357 GCA_035699865.1 Oryzihumus sp.
AGGGCGTTCTTCACCGAGCAGGCGGAGTCGAACCCCGCCTCGACGACGCTGCGGCGGACCATGGGACTGGAGTAGCCGTGGGGGTAGGCGAAGGAGCGGATCCGTCGCTCCAGGCCCTCCTCGAGCTGGGCCTTGCTGACCCGGACCTCTGCTCGCGCCAGGGGCGCTGCCAGGAGGTCGAGCTGGGGGTGGGTGACGCTGTGCGCCCCGATCTCGTGCCCCTGGGCGGCGAGCTCGCGGGCCTGCGCCCAGTCGAGCATCAGGTCTCCCCCGGGGCTCCTGGCCGCCAGGAACCCGCTGGTGAGGTACGCGGTGGCGACGTGGCCGTGGCGGGCGAGCAGGGGAGCCGCCAGCGTCAGGGTGTCGGCGAAGCCGTCGTCGAAGGTGATCACCACGGGCCGCTCGGGCAGGGGGATCCGGCCCGCCATCCCGTCGCACAGCCGGGACACGGTCACCGGGGTGCGCCCGGAGTCCTCCACGAGCGCCAGGTGCAGGTCCAGGGTCTCCGTGGCGACGTTGAACGGCGCGATCCAGCTCGAGGGCTCGGGGCCTACGCGGTGGTACAGCAGGATCGGCACCGGCCCGGCGCCCGTCAGGGCCGCGCTCATCGGGGCACCGTCCGGCGCAGGCAGCCCAGGGCGCTCATGACCGCCAGGAGCAGCACGAGCGCGGTCGGTGACCACAGGCTGGCGATCGCCAGGGCCTCGGAGGTGATGGCGGCCAGGGCCACGCTGACGGCGACGGCCACGGTGGCGCGGGCCAGCGGGTCGGTGATCCCGAGCCGCCCCTGCATGGCCAGCCCGGGGACCACGCCCACGAACCAGAACACCAGCGGCGCCCGCCAGGGCGGGCCCACCAGCCCGAAGGTGCACGCCAGCGCCGCGGCCGACGAGACCAGGACGACGGCCAGGAGCGCGGGGCGAACGGTCAGGGCCGTCACCGGGACCTGCCGGGGGGTGCCTGGGCGGAGGCGAAGATCACCGCGTCGCGGTTCTGGTAGACGACCCGGTAGCCGGGGGCGTGCTCCAGGGCTGCGCCGACAGCTGCGACGGCTCCGTCCGGCAGCACCCCGGTGTAGCGGACCGAGTCGACCTGGCTCCGCGTGAGGACGACGTAGACCGGTCCCCGGCGGTCTGTCACGGCCGCGCCCAGGGCGGGCAGCGGCGAGCGCACCATCGTGCGGCGCTCCGCGGGCGAGAGGTCCTCGAGGAAGGCGTAGTCGTAGGTCTCGTAGTGCGTCCAGGCCCAGGGGAAGTCGGCCGTGGCCCCGACCAGCATCGCGCGGCTGGGCGCGTGGGAGTACAGCCACGACGATGCGGCGACCTCCTCCGGCGTGAAGTAGTTGGCGCGCTCGCGGCCGTAGTAGGCGGCGCAGAACAGCATCGACATCGTGATCGCCAGCGCCGCGATCGCCGTCGCGCCGCCCGCGCGGCCGGTCCGCGGGTAGACCAGGCCGGCCGCGAGCAGGGCCAGGAACGGCAGGGCGAAGAGGTAGACGCGGAAGACCATCTCGCCGCCGTAGCTGTTGGCTGCCAGCAGCGTCACGGGCGTGGCCGCGAGCAGCCCCGCGACCCGGTGGGGCTGGCGAGCGTGGCGCAGCCGGAACCAGCCGGCGACCGCGCACAGGCCGACCAGCGCGGTCAGCGCCCGCGAGGCGTAGGACACCAGCTTCTGGTCGAGCGTGGCATGGCTGAGGTCGACGAAGCCGGTCTGGGCGTTCTGCCCGAGCTGGCCGATCGAGGCGATGATCCAGTACAGGTTGTCCCGCAGGAACGTCGTGGCCATGAAGGCGATCCACAGCACGGTCATGGCGGCCACCACCACCGGCAGCCATGCCGGACCGATGTGGCGGCCGAGGCAGAGGACGCACAGCGCGGCGACCAGCATGAACGGCGTCAGCTGGTGGCTGGTGACGATGCCGCCGGCGAGGAGGAGCACGACCGCCAGCAGCTCGCGGCGCCGGACCGGTGCGCCCGCCGCCTGGCCGGGCGGCGTCTCGCCCATCCAGCGGCGCCAACGCGGCAGCGGGGTCCCGGCCCTGGCCGCCGGTAGCCACCGCAGGCACACGGCGAGGCACACCAGGTAGAGCAGGTAGGCGAAGGCCTGGGGGGAGAAGTAGTCCTGGCCGACCCAGTTGCCCAGGTAGAACACCAGCAGCGCCAGCCACACCTGGCGGGTGTCCCGCGCGAGGGTCGTGAACAGCAGCTTCAGGGGCCCGAGGGCCAGGAGCTCGACGACCGGCGGCGCCCACGCCGCGTACGAGAGTGCGCTGCCCAGCCCCGACACCTTGACCAGCAGGGCGTTGAGGGCGAAGAAGCCGGGCCAGGACTGGTATGCCGAGAAGGGGCTGTCCATGC
>DASSPC010000310.1:0-3270 GCA_035699865.1 Oryzihumus sp.
GCGCTGCGCCGCGGCCTGCCGGTCCTCGTGACCGACGACGAGGACCGCGAGAACGAGGGTGACGTCATCCTCGCGGCGCAGACCGCGACCGAGCAGTGGCTGGCCTGGACGATCCGCTGGTCCTCCGGCGTGGTGTGCGCGCCCATGCCGGACGAGGTCGCCGACCGGCTCGAGCTGCCGCCCATGGTGGGCCGCAACGAGGACCCGCGCGGCACGGCATACACGATCTCGGTGGACGCCCGGGAGGGCGTGAGCACCGGCATCAGCGCCGCCGACCGGGCCCGGACGGTGAACCTGCTGGCCGACCCGGCGACCGAGGCCTCCGACCTGGTCCGGCCCGGCCACGTGTTCCCGTTGCGCGCCCGCGAGGGCGGCGTGCTCGTGCGCGCCGGGCACACCGAGGCCGCGGTCGACCTGTGCCGCCTCGCCGGGCTGTCCCCGGTGGGCGTCATCGCCGAGCTGGTGCACGACGACGGCGCGATGATGCGGCTGCCGGCGGTGCTGGAGCTCGGGGCCAAGCACGAGCTGCCGGTGATCACCATCGAGCAGCTCATCGCCTGGCGGCAGCGCAACGACCGGGTCGAGAAGATCGTGGAGACCCGGCTGCCGACGAAGCACGGCGAGTTCCGCGTGCACGGCTACCGCGACATGGTCACCGGCGACGAGCACGTCGCCCTGGTCAGCCCGAAGGGCATCGAGGGGCGGGCGCCCCTGGCGCGCCTCCACTCCGAGTGCCTCACCGGCGACGTCTTCGGCTCCCAGCGCTGCGACTGCGGCCCGCAGCTCGAGCGGGCGATGGAGCGGGTCGGGCGCGAGGGCGGCGCCATCGTCTACCTGCGCGGCCACGAGGGACGCGGTGTCGGGCTGCTGCACAAGCTGCGCGCCTATGCCTTGCAGGACCAGGGTTTTGACACCGTCGACGCGCAGGTCGAGCTCGGCCTGCCGATCGACGCCCGGGAGTACGCCGCGGGCGCGGCGATCCTGGCCGACCTCGGCCTGCACGCGGTGCGGCTGCTGACCAACAACCCGTTGAAGGTCAACGCGATGCGTGGCTACGACATCGAGGTCGTCGCCGTGGAGCGGCTGAGCATCGTCCCGGGCGAGGACAACGAGCACTACCTGCGCACCAAGCGCGACCGGATGGGGCACGACCTCGTCATCGAGGCGACGGACAAGGGAGCATCAGCATGAGCGGGGCGGGTTCACCAGACCTCCGGGTCGACGGCAAGGGCCTGCGCGTGGCCGTGGTGGCCGCGTCCTGGCACCAGACGGTGATGGACGGGCTGGTCGAGGGCGCCCGCCGGGCGCTGACCGAGTCCGGGGTCGACACCGTCGAGCTGGTCCGGGTGCCGGGCACCTTCGAGCTGCCGGTCGCCTGCGCGCGCCTGGCCGGCTCGTATGACGCGCTGGTCGCCCTGGGCGTCGTGATCCGGGGCGGGACGCCGCACTTCGACTACGTGTGCCAGGCGGCGACGGTCGGCCTGACCGACGTGTCCGTGCGCACCGGCGTCCCGGTCGGCTTCGGTGTGCTCACCTGTGACGACGACGCGCAGGCGCTCGACCGGGCCGGGCTGCCCGGGTCCTCCGAGGACAAGGGGCACGAGGCCGCGACCGCAGCCGTGGCCACCGCGGTCACATTGCGAGACCTGTCCGGGCGGGACGCGGCCGTCGTCGGGGCCTGACATAGCCTGACGCGGTGAGTGACAACGCCCTGCGCCGCGCCCTAGCCCGAGCCCGAGACGGCAAGGCCCTCGACGCCGCCGAGGCCGAGGTGCTCCTCGGCGCACGGGGCTCGGACCTCGTCACGCTGTCGGAGGCCGCCTCGCGGGTGCGCGACGCGGCGATGGTCGCGGCCGGGCGTCCCGGGGTGGTCACCTACTCGCGCAAGGTCTTCATCCCGCTGACGCGGCTGTGCCGGGACAGGTGCCACTACTGCACGTTCGCGACCGTGCCGCACCGTCTGCCCGCGGCATACCTGTCCCCGGACGAGGTCCTGGAGATCGCCCGCGAGGGGGCGGCGCAGGGGTGCAAGGAGGCGTTGTTCACCCTGGGCGACCGTCCCGAGGACCGCTGGCCGGCGGCGCGCGAGTGGCTCGACGCGCACGGGTACGACGACACCCTCGCCTACGTGCGCGCCATGGCGATCCGGGTGCTGGAGGAGACCGGCCTGCTGCCGCACCTCAACCCCGGGGTGATGTCGTGGGCGGACCTGCAGCGGCTCAAGCCGGTCGCGCCGTCGATGGGCATGATGCTCGAGACGACCTCCGAGCGGCTGTGGTCCGAGCCCGGCCAGGTCCACTTCGGCTCCCCCGACAAGGACCCCGCCGTGCGGCTGCGCGTGCTCGAGGACGCCGGGCGGGTGGGCGTGCCGTTCACGACCGGCATCCTCGTCGGCATCGGCGAGACGCCGGCCGACCGGGTGGAGAGCATCCTGGCGATCCGCCGGGTGGCGCGGGAGTACGGCTCGGTGCAGGAGTGCATCGTGCAGAACTTCCGGGCCAAGGACGACACCGCGATGCGGGGGCGTCCTGACGTGGGGGAGGAGGAGTACCTCGCCACCGTCGCAGTCGCCCGGTTGCTGCTGGGGCCGTCGGTGAGCCTCCAGGCGCCGCCGAACCTCTCGGAGCCGCAGGAGATCTCGCGGCTGCTGGCCGCCGGCGTCGACGACTGGGGCGGGGTGTCGCCGGTGACGCCGGACCACGTCAACCCGGAGCGGCCGTGGCCGCACGTGGACGACCTGCGCACGTGGACCGCCGAGTCGGGGCTGGAGCTGCGCGAGCGGCTGACGGCGCACCCGCGGTTCCTGCTCGGCTCACTGGAGCGCGACGAGGCCTGGGTCGACCCACGGCTGCACGCGCACGTGCGCGCGCTGCTCGACCCGACGACCGGTCTGGCCCGTGAGGACGCCGTGCCCGAGGGACTGGTCTGGCAGGAGCCGGACGGCGGGATGGCTTCTGCCGGAACGGGATCCGGCCGCACCGACCTGCACCGGGGTGTCGACGAGGAGGGCCGCACGGGCGACCGGCGCAGCGACTTCGACGAGGTGTACGGCGACTGGCAGTCGGTCGCCTCGCGCGTGACGGCCGGCGCGCCGGAACGGCTCGACGGTGACGTGCGGGAGGCGCTGGCCCGGGCGGAGGCTGACCCCGCCGGGCTCTCCGACGAGGACTACCTGGCGCTCCTGACCTGTGACGGCGAGGCCATGGAAGCCCTTGCGGCGCTTGCGGACGGGCTGCGCCGGGACGTCGTCGGCGACGACGTGACCTACGT
>DASSPC010000311.1:0-2132 GCA_035699865.1 Oryzihumus sp.
CGGGCGTGTCCGGAGCCCTTACCTACGCCAAGTTAGGTGCCTCCGTGGAGGACGGGCCATAGTCAATCGTGACTATTGGCGGGCGAAACTTTTGCCGGAGACAGATCAGGCATTTGCCAAGATGTGCGTATGGCTTACACCGGTGACGTGACCCCTGGCGGACCCAGCCAGACCCGCGAGCTGCCCGCCCTGACGATCCGCAAGGCGAGCGTGTCCGCGATGGACAACAACGTCTATCTGCTCACCTGCCGGGCCACCGGCGCCCAGCTGCTCATCGACGCCGCCGACGACGCCCCCCGGATCCTGGCCTTGCTGCAGGAGGGCACCGGGGGCCTGGACCTGGTCGTCACCACCCACCAGCACTGGGACCACCACCGGGCCCTGGCCGAGGTCGTGGCCGCGACCGGAGCGACGACGGCGGCGGGCGAGCCAGACGCCGCGCACCTGCCGGTGAAGCCGGATCAGCTTCTGCACCAAGGCGATTCGGTGATGATCGGGGAGGTGAGCCTCGACGTCATCCACCTGCGCGGGCACACGCCCGGGTCCGTCGCCCTCGCGTACCGGGACCCCGAGGGGGACACGCACCTGTTCACCGGTGACTCCCTCTTCCCCGGCGGCGTGGGCAACACCGGCAAGGACCCTGCCCGCTTCGCCTCCCTGCTCGACGACGTGGAGCAGCGCGTCTTCGGCGTCTATGACGACCGCACCTGGGTCTACCCCGGCCATGGCCGGGACACCACCCTGGGCGCCGAGCGCCCGCACCTGCCGGAGTGGCGCGAACGCGGCTGGTAGGACCTTCGTCCTGACCACTCCCCTCCCGGCGGAGCGGGGGCTCAGGCGGTGTCGCGGGCGGCCAGCCGCTCCCGGTGGGCGCGCGCCTTGGCCCGGTTGCCACAGACCTCCATGGAGCACCACTGCCGGGACCGGTTGCGCGAAATGTCGTAGAAGGCCCACCGGCAGTCGTCGGCCGGGCAGATCTTCACACGGTCCAGCCGCTGCTCGATCGCCACGGTGGCCACGGCCGCCGCGAGGAACCCCACGGGGTTCGCGGCACTGAGCTCCACCTGGCCGTCCCCGGTCAGCGCCACCTGTATGCCGACCTCGCGCACCTGGGCGCAGGGCTCCCCTGCCGCCCGGGCCCGCAGGTCGTCGCGCAGCTGCCGGGCCTGGGCGAGCTCCTCCCCCGTGGCCGCGTCGAAGCAGCCGAGCTCATGCGCCTCGAGCCACCCCTGCCAGGCCTGCGTCGAGGCCAGGACGTCGGTGCCCTCGTCGACGTCGAGCGTGTTGAGGAAGTCGACCAGCAGCTCGGCCGGGTCCCCGCAGACATCCAGGAGCACGAGGGGTCGGGTTCCGGACACGCCTGCGCTCTTTTCTGCCATGTAACCACCATAGTCGAAAAGGTGGTTGCGCAACAGCCGGAGTAACTGCCATCATCATTTCACCGGTTAGCACACACGGTGACCGGTGAACCGGAGGAGAGATCGACATGCTGAACCCCGAACTGACGCGGGCCCTGGCTGACGAGCGCGTCCACGAGCTGCACCGCCGGGCGGACCAGTACCTGCCCGTCAGTGCCGCCAGCGCACGGTTCCTCGGGCTCCAGGCCCTGGGCCGTGGCCACCTTCGCCACCTCCCGCACCTGACCCGCCGTGCCCGTACGGCGGCCCGGGCCGCCGCGGCCGCTGCCGGCACCACTGCCACGCCGGCAACCGGCCACCCGGCGGGCAGCTCCCCGATGGGCTGCGCCGCGTGAGCACCACCACCACCGGCGTGGGGGTCGGAGCGCTCGACACCGTCGTGCTCGACTGCCCCGACCCCCGCGCCCTGGCGCAGTTCTACGCCGCCCTGCTCGGCACCACGGTCAGCTCCGACGAGGACAGCGGCGAGGACGGCGCCTGGGTGAGCCTGGAGGCTGCGCCGGGCGGGATCCCCCTGGGATTCCAGCGTGCGTCCCGCTACGAGCCACCGGCGTGGCCGGACGGCCCGCCACAGCAGCTGCACCTCGACGTGGCCGTGACGGACCTCGTCACCGCACACCACCAGGTACTCGCGCTGGGCGCCCGGCCGCTGGACCCGGTCGGCGACCCACAGCCGGGCGACACCCGCTCCTTCAGGGTCTACGCGGACCCGGC
>DASSPC010000312.1:0-6601 GCA_035699865.1 Oryzihumus sp.
GAGCCCGCCGGCCTCCCGGATGCGGTGGTTCAGCTCCCAGTCCTGCGCCCGCACGAACCTCGGGTCGTAGCCGCCCATCCGGTCCAGCCACTCCCGGCGGAACACGCCCAGGTAGACGGTGTCGGCGGGCCCGGCCTCGCCCCCGGTGTGGAAGCGGGACGCGCCCACGCCGAGACGGGAGGTCATCGCGGCGGCGACGGCGCGCTCGAACGTGGTCACGCCCTCGGCGTCCATGAGGCCGCCGACGTTGGCCGCCCCGGTCTCCTCGAGCAGCCCGACGGCGGTGCGCACGTAGTCACGGTCGAGCACGCCGTGCCCGTCGACGCGGACGACGATGTCGGAGCGGCTCGCGCCCAGCGCCGCGTTCAGCGCCTCCGGGGTCCGGCCGCTGGGGTTGGGCACCGTGTGCACCCGCGGGTCGGCCGCTGCCAGCGCCGCCGCGATCTCGTCGGTCCGGTCCCGGCTCGGGCCGAGGGCCAGCACCACCTCCACCGGGCCGGCGTAGTCCTGGCCGAGGACGGCGGCGACCGCCTCCTCGAGGTGGCGCTCCTCGTTGAGGATCGGCATCACCACCGAGACCGCGGGCAGGGAGGTGGCCGGGGCGGGAGTGAGCTCCGGGGCGGAGGTGGGCTCCGGGACAGGCATGGTCAGGGCAGGGTCCTCAGCGTGCTGGGCGTCGGCGGGCCGGGTCAGGGTACCGCTGCACCCGCCCGTCGTTCGCGCGGCGTTGCCCCTCCCCCAGCCGGAGGCTCTACCCTCATGGCGTGCCTGAGGACTACGACCCGACACGATCACGCCAGATCCCGATCCACGGGGACGACGACGTCGTCACCGTGGACACCCGACGCCAGCGCGCGGCGGCCGCCGGCGCCGGTGGGGTGCCGCCGCGCAGCCGCCGCGACGCGGAGGCGCCTCGCCGCCGTAAGCGCCACCCGGTGCGCAACACCCTCATCGTGGTCCTCGTGGTCCTGGTGGCCTGGGTCGGTGCCATGGCCTGGGCGGCGAACGCGGCCTGGAGCCACGTCGTCAAGGTCCCGGCCGAGCCGACCGCGTCCAACCGCCCGGCGGCAGGATCCGGCAAGAACTACCTGCTGGTGGGCTCCGACAGCCGCGCCGGGCTGACCAAGGCCCAGCGCAAGGCACTGACCACCGGTTACGCCCAGGGCGCCCGCACCGACACGATCATGCTGCTGCACATCCCCGGCAACGGCGGCAGCCCGACCCTGGTGTCCCTGCCGCGCGACAGCTTCGTGCCGATCCCCGGCCACAGCCGCAACAAGATCAACGCGGCCTACTCCTACGGCGGCGCCAAGCTGCTGATGGACACGGTCGAGCAGGTCAGCGGCCTGCGCATGGACGGCTACATCGAGATCGGCTTCGGCGGGTTCGCCAACGTGGTCGACACCGTCGGTGGCGTGAACATCTGCGTCAAGCACGCGATGAACGACAAGAAGGCCGGCATCAACCTCAAGCCCGGCTGCCAGGACATGAACGGCCCGACAGCCCTGGGCTACGTGCGCGCCCGCTACTCCGACCCCCTCGGCGACCTGGGCCGGGTCCAGCGCCAGCGTCAGTTCCTCGGTGCGCTGATGAAGAAGGCCGCAACTCCGGCGAACGTGCTCCTGCCGTGGCAGCTCAACGCCTTCGGGTCCGCGGTGGCCTCGTCCCTGACCGTCGACGAGAACGACTCGATGCTCGAGGTCGGCAAGGCCCTGTGGGCGCTGCGCAGCATCTCCCAGGGCAACGGGCAGTCCATCACCATGCCGATCAGCAACCCCAACCTGCAGACGTACGCCGGCAGTGCGGTGAAGTGGGACAGCGCCAAGGCGCTGGCCCTGTTCAAGGCCCTCCGCAACGACGAGCCGCTGACCGTCAAGCCCTGAGCCACGGCATACAGGGAAGCCCCTGTCCCCGGTGAGGGGACAGGGGCTTTCGCATGCCAGCCCGTGTACGCCGCACGGCGGCACCGCGACCACACCACCTTTCATTGCGCCCGCGCAATGGTTGCTTCATGATGAACGGGTGCCCCGCACCACCGGCCCCACCCCCCAGCAGGTCGAGTCCGTCATGGCCGCCTCGCGCGTGCTGGTGGCCGTGGCCGCCGAGTCCGTCGCGGCCGTGGAGGAGGCAGTGACGCTGCCCCAGCTGCGCGTGCTCGTCATGGCCTCCAGCGACCAGCCGCTGTCCGGCGCCGCCGTCGCCGCCGCCCTCGGTGTGCACGCGTCGAACGCCACCCGCACCGTGGACAAGCTCGTGGCCGCCGGCTACCTGGACCGCGCGGAGGACCCGGACGACCGCCGGCTGGTCCGGCTGACGCTGACCCCCACCGGGCGGGCGCTGGTGGCCGCGGTCAACGACCACCGCCGCGACGCCATCTCGCGGGTGCTGGACGCCATGGACGCCCCGGCCCGCGAGCAGCTGGCGGCGTCGATGCGGACCTTCGCCTCGGCCGCCGGGGAGCTCACCCATGACCCGGTGAGCGCCGGCCACACCTGACCCAGCAGCAACCCGCGCGCCACCCGACGCGCACCTGGAGGTGCACCATGAACACCTGGCACCGTCCGGCGGGCTCGGCCGCCGCCCCCGGCTTCACCGTGGCGGTGACCCCGGATGGAGAGCGCTGGTCGCACGCCGGCCTCCACGTCGCCGACCTCGGCGCCGGAGAGTCCCGCACCGTGCGCACCGGCGACAGCGAGTGGCTCGTCCTGCCCCTGTCCGGACGGTGGCGGGTGGAGTGCGACAGCGAGCTCGTCCTGCTCAGTGGCCGGGGCGACCCCTTCGCGGGGCCCACCGACTACGCCTACGTGCCGTGCGGTTCGACCATGACCATCACCACCACGACGGGGGGCCGGGTGGCTCTCCCCCATGCCGTCACCGAGGAGCCCCTGCCGTTCCGGCGGGTCGGGGTCGAGTGGGTGACGACCCGGCTCGTCGGGACGGGGCACACCAGCCGCCAGGAGCGCCGGATCGGCACCCCCGACGTCCTCGAGGCGCGCTCGCTCATCGTGCTCGAGGAGCTGACCCCCGGCGGCAACTGGTCAGCCTGGCCGCCGCACCGTCACGACAGGCAGCGCGACGACCAGGAGAGCGCGGTCGAGGAGATCTGCTACGTCGAGCTGCGACGCCAGCACGGCGCCCCCGAAGGGGATGGCGGGTTCGCCTTCCACCACGTGCACGGCACCCCCGACCGGCCCATCAACGTCGCCGCCACGGTGCGCACCGGTGACGTCGTCCTCGTCCCCTACGGCTGGCACGGCCCGGCCATGACACCACCGGGCTACGACATGTACTCGCTGCACGTCATCGCCGGCCCCGGGCCGCGGCACCAGGTGCTCATGACCGAGCAGCCGGAGCACGCCTGGGTGACCAGCGCGCTGGCCTCCCAGCCCGGCGACCCCCGGCTGCCGTTCCGCGAGACCCGCTGACGCGCGAGACGGGCCCGCCCCGGGCCCGTCTCCCCCGCGGGCGGCCTCCGGTGCGGCCTCAGCGGCCGTGGGGGACCACGACCACCGGGCACCGGGCGTGGTTGACCACGTGCTGGGTGACTGACCCGAGCAGCGCACCGGTGACCCCGCCGTGGCCGCGGGACCCGACGACGAGCACATCGGCCGGGGTGACCGCGTCGAGCAGCACCTGGGCCGCGTGGCCCTCGACGGCGTCCGTGGTCACCTTCACCGGCGCGCGGCCGGCCTGCTCGTCCTCCTCGAGGACCGTCGTGACCGTCGCGTCGGCTGCGTTGCGCACCGCCGCCTCGGCATCGGCCTCGGTCTCGTGCTCCGGGGGCGGGGGGTCGGACATGATCGGCTCCCACGCGCTGGGCAGGACCGCCGAGGGTGCGGGGTACATGTTGCCGACGGTCGAGTAGCCCCACGTCGGGTGGTAGGACCAGCCGATCACCGCGTGCACCGGGCAGCCTCGCGCCCGGGCCTCCTCCACGGCCCACCGGACGGCCCCGAGGGACCCCTCGGACCCGTCGACCCCGACCACCACCTGACCCGAGCCCGGCGCGGCGGAGGCAGGCGGTGGCGTGGCGTCGCTCATGCTCCGAGTGTGGACGCGGGTGGGGTCAGGGCCGGGAGGACCTAGGTCCGTGCAGCCCCCGGCCGGCCCCGCCCTACGTTGGCGCAAGGGGGGTTCGGAAGGCACTGACGAGGCGTCCGCGGTTCGTGGGGCGTCCCGGCGTCTGGAGGACGGCATGAGCACGACCGCACACGACACACCCCAGTCCCTCGCCCTCGACCCGGCCACCCGGCTGGCGCTCTACCGGACCATGGTCCTGGCGCGCAGCTTCGAGGAGGCGGTCCTGCGGGAGTACCACGCGGACAAGGGCCCAGGCTTCGACATCGGCAAGGGGCTCGTGCCCGGCGAGATGCACCTGGCCGCAGGGCAGGAACCCGTGGCGGCCGGCGTGTGCGCCCACCTGACCGGCGACGACGCGGTCACCGCCACCCACCGCCCCCACCACTTCGCGATCGCGCACGGGGTGGACATGGACAAGATGGCGGCCGAGATCTTCGGCCGGGAGACCGGCCTCGGGCGCGGGCGCGGGGGGCACATGCACCTGTTCGACCCGACCGTGCACTTCTCCTGCTCGGGCATCATCGCCGAGGGCTACCCGCCGGCCCTGGGCCAGGCCTACGCCTTCAAGCAGATGGGCACCGGGCGGGTCGCGGTGGCCGTCACCGGTGAGGGCGCGGCCAACCAGGGCGCCTTCCACGAGTCCCTCAACCTGGCCGCGCTGTGGCAGCTGCCGGTCGTCTTCGTCGTCGAGGACAACGACTGGGCCATCTCCGTCCCTCGCGACGCGTCCACGGCGGTGCCGTCCAACGCCAGCCGCGGCGCGGCATACAACATGCCCGCGGAGCGGGTCGAGAACGACGTCGAGGCGATCTACGCCGCCGCCGACCGGGCCGTCGCCCGCGCCCGTGCCGGCCAGGGACCGACGCTGCTCGAAGTGCACACGGTCCGGCTGTGGGGCCACTTCGAGGGCGACGCGCAGGGCTACCGGCCCGAGCTGGCCGAGGTGCCCTCGATGGACCCGATCCCGCGCTACGAGCAGCGGCTACGCGACGAGGGCGTCCTCGACGACGCCGTCATCGCCCGCACCCGGCAGGAGGCCCAGGCCCGGGTCGAGCAGGCGATCACCTTCGCCAAGGGCAGCCCCGTGCCCGACCCCGCCACCGCCTCGTCCTACGTGTTCAGCTGAGGAGCCCTCCCATGACCATCACCGAGACCCCCACCCAGGAGACCGGGCACGGCAGCCACCGCCTGACCACCGCCAAGGCCATGGTCGAGGCCATCGAGCTGGAGATGGAGCGCGACCCGTCGGTGTTCTACCTCGGCGAGGACGTCGGGCCCTACGGCGGCATCTTCAGCTCCACCGCCGGCCTGCAGGAGAGGTTCGGCACGGACCGGGTCATCGACACCCCCATCTCCGAGAGCGCCTTCATCGGCCTGGCCATCGGCGCCGCGGTCGAGGGCATGCGTCCCATCGCCGAGCTGATGTTCGCCGACTTCATGGGTGTGTGCCTGGACCAGATCTACAACCACATGGCCAAGATCCACTTCGAGTCCGGTGGCAACGTCAAGGTGCCCATGGTGCTCACGACCGCGGTCGGCGGCGGCTACTCCGACGGTGCGCAGCACTCCCAGTGCCTGTGGGGCACCTTCGCGCACCTGCCGGGGATGAAGGTCGTCGTGCCCAGCAACCCCTACGACGCCAAGGGCCTGATGATCTCGGCGATCCGGGACGACAACCCGGTCGTCTACATGTTCCACAAGGGCGTCATGGGCCTGCCGTGGATGGTGAAGAACCCGCGCGCGACCGGTGACGTGCCCGACGGGCCGTACACGGTGCCGATCGGCGAGGCGGCCGTGGTCCGCGAGGGCAGCGACGCCACCGTGGTGACGCTGTCGCTGTCGGTGCACCACGCGCTCGACGCCGCGGAGTCCCTGGCCGGGCAGGGCATCGAGGCCGAGGTGATCGACCTGCGCAGCCTGGTCCCGCTCGACCGCGAGACCATCCTGCGGTCGGTGTCCAAGACCGGCCGGCTCGTCGTCGTGGACGAGGACTACCAGTCCTTCGGGCTCTCCGGCGAGGTCAGCGCGACCATCACCGACGTCGACCCGAGCATGCTGCGCTCGCCGGTGGCCCGGGTGTGCAACCCCGACACCCCGGTCCCCTACGCCCACGCGCTCGAGTACGCCGTGCTCCCCCGCCAGGACCGCATCGAGGCCGCGATCCACCGCGTCGTGCGGGCATGACCGAGGTCCCCTTCCCGGCGCTGAGCAAGGATCGGCCCGGCGCCGAGGGCGTGCTGTCCACCTGGTTCGTCGGCGAGGGCGAGACGGTGCGGGCCGACCAGCTCCTGGCGGAGGTGCAGGTCGACAAGGTGGCCGCCGAGGTGCCGGCGCCCTGCGCCGGGGTGGTCCACCTGCTCGTGAAGGAGGACGAGGCGGTCACCCAGGGCAGCCCGATCGCCCGGATCGACTGAGGGCGACCCGACGCACGAGCCCCTGCCCCGAGCGGGCAGGGGCTCGTGCGCGGGGTCGCCGTGTGCCTGTGGCCTAGCTCATGAAGGCGTCGTAGCCGGGCAGGTCG
>DASSPC010000313.1:0-2150 GCA_035699865.1 Oryzihumus sp.
GGCCGCGGGTGAGCGTCTCCACCGTGGTGGGCAGGCCGACCAGCGTCAGGACGACGCAGGTGAGGAAGACCGTGGCCACGACGGCGTCGTCGGAGCCCTGGGTCATCACGCCGGCCAGGATGAACAGCACGGTCAGGACGATGAACCCGAGCAGCAGGTCGATGCCCCCCGACAGCAGGCGCATGCCGAGGCCGGCCGCGGGCAGGTCGAGGGCGACGGCCTCACCGGTGACGAGGTCGTCCTCGCCGACACCCAGGGTTGCGCTGTCCACGTTCGCAGCCTAGGGCCACGGGGCTGGCCCTAGGCTGTCCGCCGTGGATCTCGACGCGTTCGTGGCGGCGCACCAGGGGGAGTGGCAGCGGCTGGACGCGCTGGCGCGGCAGCGGCGGCTGTCCGGGGCGGAGGCCGACGAGATCCTCGACCGCTACCAGCGCGTGGCCACGCACCTGTCCGTGGTGCGCTCCGCGGCGCCGGACCCCAGCCTGGTGACCTACCTGTCCTCGCTGCTGGCGCGGGCCCGGGCGCGGTCGGCGGGCACCCGGTCGGTCGCCTGGCGCGACCTCGCGGTGTTCTTCACCGACACCTTCCCGGCGGCGCTCTACCGCACCCGTCGGTGGTGGATCGCCACGGCGCTGGTCAACGTGGCGGTCGCCTTCGTCATCGGCTGGTGGCTGCTGGCGCACCCGGCGGTGGAGTCCTCGCTGCTCTCACCCGCCGAGGTCGACCAGCTCGTCCGGGTGGACTTCGCGCACTACTACAGCGAGTACGCCGCGTCGCACTTCGCCGCGAAGGTGTGGACCAACAACGCGTGGGTCTCGGCGCTGTGCATCGCCTTCGGGGTGCTCGGCCTGCCGGTCATCTACCTGCTGCTGCAGAACGTCCTCAACGTCGCGATCATCGGCTCGATCATGGTCCACCACCACCGGGCGTCGGTGTTCTTCGGCCTGATCCTGCCGCACGGCATCCTCGAGCTGACCGCGGTGTTCATCGCCGGGGCGACCGGGCTGCGGCTGTTCTGGTCGTGGGTCGAGCCCGGCCCGCGCACCCGCACCCAGGCGGTGGCCCGCGAGGGACGCTCGGCCATCGCGGTGGCCCTCGGTCTGGCCGCGGTGCTCGCCGTCTCCGGGGTGATCGAGGCGTTCGTGACGCCCTCGCCGCTGCCGACGTGGGCCCGGGTCGGGATCGGGGTGCTGGCCGAGGCGGCGTTCCTGACCTACGTGTTCACCGCCGGCCGCTGGGCGGTCCGCCGCGGCGCCACCGGTGACGTCAGCGCCGAGGACGCAGGGGCGCAGGCGCCGGTCGTCGGCTGACCCGGCGCGTCACCGGCCGACATACCTGCTGTGCGCGCCGGCCCATCGGCTCTGCCGAGGTTCGCGGCGCTGTGCCGCGGTTGCAGCCTCGGCAGAGCGCACCCTTCCTCGGCACAGCGGTGAGAGCATCGAGGTCGACCATGCGCCGGACACCCAGGCGTCCAGGCTCGCGGGCTGACGGGGTGTGTCGGCGCGGGCACTACCCCAGCTGGTCGCGGCGGCGCGTCAGGTAGGCGGTCTCGGCGGTGTTGCCGGCCAGGGCGATGGCCGTGTCGTATGCCGCGCGCGACCTCTCGCTGCAGCCCAGCCGGCGCAGCAGGTCGGCGCGGGTCGCGTGGAAGGCGTGGTAGCCGGCCAGCGCGGACTCGAGGCGGTCGACGGCCGCCAGGGCCACCTCCGCGCCGTCGAGCTCGGCGATGGCGACGGCCCGGTTGAGGGCGACGACCGGCGAGGGGTCGAGCCGGACGAGCTGGTCGTAGAGGGCGACGACCTGCGACCAGTCGGTGTCGCGCATGTCGCGGGCGGAGGTGTGCACGGCGTTGATCGCCGCGAGGATCTGGTAGCGCCCCGGAGCCACCCCGGAGGCCAGGCGCTCGCGCACCAGCGCATGCCCCTCGGCGACCAGCGCCGCGTCCCAGGCCCCACGGTCCTGCTCCTCGAGGGTGACCAGCTCGCCCGCCGACGAGACCCGGGCCGCGCGACGCGCCTCCGTGAGGAGCATCAACGCCAGCAGTCCCGCCACCTCGCCGTCGTCCGGCATCAGCTCCCGCACCAGCCGCGCGAGGCGGATCGCCTCGGCGGTCAGGTCGTGACGCACCGGGTCGGTGTCGGGCCCGCTCG
>DASSPC010000314.1:0-4583 GCA_035699865.1 Oryzihumus sp.
CGCGTCCAGCACCCACCTGGCCGTGCTCAAGAGCCTGTACGACGGGCCCGCGCGGCCCGGCGACCTGGCCCAGCGGCTGTGTGTGGCGCCGTCGGTCATCTCCCGCCAGGTGGCCCCGCTGGAGCGCGCCGGGCTGGTCGAACGTGGGCACGACCCGGAGGACGCCCGGGCCTGGCGGCTCGCGCTGACCCCGCTCGGCCGGCGCCAGCTCGAGGTGCTGCACGCCGACCGGGTGGCCCAGCTCGGGCAGCTGCTGCGCGACTGGGACGAGGACGACGTGCGCACCGCCGCCGCCCTGATGGACCGGCTCAGCCAGTCCCTGGTCGCCGCGCCACTGGCCGTCCGACCCGCCTGGCTCGACCTGCCGGCCGAGGACACCCCCTCCCCCACCACGACCCCCACAGCCCCCGAGGAGCTCACCGCATGACCACCGCGCCCACCCGCCCACGCGAGGCCTCCGCCGAGCCGATGTCGCACCGGCAGGTGCTGGAGGCCATGACCGGCCTGCTGGCCGCGCTGTTCACCGCGATGCTCAGCTCGACCATCGTGGCCACCGCGCTGCCGACCATCATCGGCGACCTGCACGGCACCCAGCGGCAGTACACCTGGGTCATCACCGCCTCCCTGCTGGCCACGACGGTCAGCACCCCGATCTGGGGCAAGTTCTCCGACCTGTTCAGCAAGAAGCTGCTGGTGCAGCTCGCGATCCTGGTGTTCGTGGCGGGCTCGGTCGCGGCCGGCCTGGCGCCCAGCGTGCCGTTCCTCATCGGCTGCCGCGTCGTGCAGGGCCTCGGCATGGGCGGCCTGACCGCGCTGGTCCAGGCGATCATGGGCTCGATCATCGCCCCGCGTGACCGCGGCCGGTACTCGGGCTACATGGGCGCCGTCATGGCGGTGAGCACCGTCAGCGGCCCGCTGCTCGGCGGCGTCATCGTGGACAGCCCGCTGGGCTGGCGCTGGTGCTTCTACGTCTGCGTGCCGCTGGCCGTCATCTCCCTCATGGTGCTGCAGGCGACCCTGCACGTGTCCACCGAGCGCCGCGCGCCGCGGATCGACTACCTCGGCGGCCTGCTCATCGCCGTCGGCGCCAGCCTGCCGCTGGTGTGGGTGACCTTCGCCGGCACCGACTTCGACTGGGTGTCCTGGCAGAGCGCGGCCTACCTCGGCGGCGCCCTGGTCGCCCTGGCTCTGGCCACCGTCGTGGAGCTGCGCGTGCCGGAGCCGCTCGTCCCGCTGCGGGTCATGGCCAACCGGACCGCGGCGCTGGTCGTGCTCGCCTCGGTCGCCGTGGGCATCGCGATGTTCGGCGGCACGACGTTCCTCGGGCAGTACTTCCAGGTCGCCCGCGGCGACTCCCCGACCAAGGCCGGCCTGCTCACCGTCCCGCTGATGCTCGGCCTGCTGCTGTCCTCCACCGGCGCCGGGCAGGTCATCAGCCGCACCGGCCGCTGGAAGGGCTTCCTCGTCGGCGGTGGCGTGCTGCTGGTCGCCGGCCTGGCCGGCCTGGCCACCCTGGACCACACCACCCCGCTGTGGCGGGCCAGCGTCTACATGGCCGTCATGGGCCTGGGCCTCGGCGCGATGATGCAGAACCTCGTCCTCGCCGTGCAGAACACCGTCGACGTCCGGGACATCGGCGCCGCCTCGGCCACGGTGGCCTTCTTCCGCACCCTCGGCGGTGCGGTCGGCGTCTCCGTGCTCGGCGCGGTGCTCGCCACCCGGGTGGAGGACAACGTCGCCGCCGGCCTGCGCCGGCTCGGCGGGGCCGCGGCGGCAGCGGCCTCGAAGCAGGAGGGCGCGGCCGGGCTCGACCTGGGAGCGCTGCCGGCGCCCCTGCGCGAGCTGGTCCGCGCCAGCTACGGCGACGCCACCGGTCACGTCTTCGCGATCAGCGCGGCCGTCGCCGTGGTCGCCCTGCTGGCCGTCCTGTTCGTCAAGGAGGTGCCGCTGCGCACCAGCATCCGGATGACCGAGGCCGTCGAGGAGGCGGCAACCGGCGCCTCCGGGGTGGGCGAGCCGGAGCCGCTCGAGGAGGACTCGCGCCTCGAGCCGGTCGCCTCCACCGCCTGACCCCCCGTCCCCCGGGCCCACCGGCACTACCGAGGCAGGTGGGTCCGGGGCGCCATCCTCGGGCCGCGCCGGGGCCGCATGGCCCCGGCCAGCTCGAGCAGCCGTTGCACGCGGTAGCGGTGCCCCGACCACGGCTCCAGCAGCTCGGCCAGGCCGTCGTCGTCGACCTCGACCCCGGTCAGCGCCCAGCCGATGTTGCGGGCCACGTGGTAGTCGCCGAAGCTCACCGCGTCGGGGTCGCCGAGCGCCCGCTGCGCCACCTCCGCGGCGGTCCAGACCCCCACCCCCGGTATCGCGCGCAGCCGGCGGTGCGCGTCCGCGTGGGACATCGCGCTGCACTCCTCCAGCCGCCCGGCGCTGCGCGCCGCCCGGACCGCCGCGGCCGAGCGCTTGCCGTCCACGCTGGCCCGCAGCCACTCCCACGACGGCACCATCGCCCACGTCGTGGGCGCGGGGGCGACCCAGAGCCCGCGGGGGCCGCCCGGCCCGGGTGCGCGCTCGCCATACCGGTGCACGAGGGTGCGGTAGGAGCCGAAGGCCTCCTGACCGGTCACCTTCTGCTCGATGACCGCCGGCACCAGCGCCTCCAGGACCAGGCCGGTGGCCGGCACCCGCCACCCGCTGAACCGGCGGGCGGCCTCGGCGACGACGGGATGGCGTGGCTCGAAGCCGGAGGCGTCGTCGTCCTCGCCGAGCATCCGGGGCAGCCGGTCGAGCACCCAGGGAGCGCCCGGGCCCCACGCCTGCGCCTCCACCTCGCCGCCCGGTCGCTGGAGGAGCCGCAGCGTCGCCGTCCCGCACGGCGTCCGGATGCCGCGCCAGATGGCGCCGTCGGGGTCCTGCCGCCAGGTGGGGTCACCGGCGCCGCGGCGCAGGATGACCAGCGTCGAGCGCACGTCGAGGGCACGTCCGGAACGCCAGGTGCGTTCCAGCGGTGGGGCGTCCGCGCCGGCCGGTGTCACCGGCCCAGTGTCACCCACCCGGCCGACAGCGTGCGCGCACGGGTTGGCACCGTAGACTCCCCCGACGTCCGACCGAACGAACCCAGGGGACACACACCGTGGCCAAGAAGCAGGTCAGCCAGGAGCGCAAGGCGCGCCTCGCCGAGATCCAGCGCCAGCAGAACGCCCGCGAGCGGCGCACCAAGATGGTCATCATCGCCGGGTGCCTGGCGCTGCTGCTGGTCCTCGCCGGCGTCATCACCTTCGCCGTGGTCGACGCCCAGGGCAAGCAACCCGACGCCGCGCTGGCCAAGCTCGGGGTGGCCGCAGGCGCCGCGTCCTGCTCGGCGATCACGACCGACGCCGCCTCCGGCAACGGCCAGCACGTCGGCCCGGGCACCAACCAGCCGAACATGACCACGGTCAAGTACGCCACCGTCCCGCCGTCCTTCGGCGAGCACTTCGCCCAGCCCGACCTCGACGGCATCCACTTCTACACCGGCAGCGACACCCCCAAGGTGGAGACGCTGGTGCACAACCTCGAGCACGGCTACACGGTGCTCTGGTACGACCCCAAGGCCCCCGCCGCCAAGATCGCCGTGGTCAAGCAGATCGCCGAGATGGCGCCGAAGACCTCCTGGGCCAAGGACAAGTTCATCGCCGCGCCGTGGGACAGCTCGCACGGGACGTTCCCCGCCGGCAAGCTCTTCGCCCTCTCGCACTGGGCCGCCAAGGTCAAGGCCGACGGCAGCATCGAGAGCCAGGCCGGCCACCGCCAGCTGTGCGGCGACATCTCCGGCGACGTGGTCAAGCAGTTCATCGAGAAGTTCCCGCGCACCGACGCGCCGGAGCCCAACGCCGCCTGAGCCGCTCCCCGGCGCTCTGCCGAGGTTCCTGACGCCCTGCCGAGGTTGCATCCTCGGCAGGGCGTCTGATTGTGCGGCAGAGCAGACTGTCCACACCCCATGCCGGCGTGGTCCCCCTGTCCACAGGCGCGAACAGTGCGGTGGCCGCGCCACCGGTCCCGGGAGAGGCTCGCGGCCATGGATGAGCTGCTCCGCGCCCGTGCTGTCTCCGCCGGCAACGTCTTCACCACGGCCGACGCCGCCGAGTGCGGCCACGACGCCCGCTCGCTGCGGCGGATGGTCGCCTCTGGTCAGTGCGTGCGGATCGGCCGCGGCCGGTATGCCGTGTCCCCACTCCCGCCCCGACCCGAGGACGAGCACGTGGCGAGAACCCGGGCGGCGCTGCTGGCTCGCCGAAGCGGGGTCGCCGCTAGCCACCACTCCGCACTGCTCCTGCACGGGCTGCCCGTCTTCGGCGCCGACCTGTCGGTCGTCCACCTGACGAGGATGGCCGACCGGCACACCCGTCGCTCCTCGGGTATCGCCATGCACGTGCTGCCGCCCGGCGCGCACGTGCTGTGGGTCGGCGGTTGCGATGCGGTCGACGTCTGCACCGCGCTGACCCAGCTCGCGATGGCCCACGGCATCCTGCCCGCCGTGGTGTCGGCGGATGCCGCACTGCACCACGGGAAGGCGACAGGTGAACACCTGGCTGCTGCGGTGGACC
>DASSPC010000315.1:0-5962 GCA_035699865.1 Oryzihumus sp.
CGGCTGGATGCCCATGGCCCGGCGCTCTGCGTCGGTCAGGGTCCACACGTCGTCCTCGGCCTCGTCGGGCAGGTCGTAGCCCTCCTCGATGCCCTTGAGCCCGGCGGTGAGCAGCACGGCGAACGCGAGGTAGGGGTTGCACGCCGAGTCCAGCGAGCGCACCTCGATGCGGGTGCTCTGCCCCTTGGACGGCTTGTACATCGGCACCCGGATCAGGGCGCTGCGGTTGTTGTGGCCCCAGCAGATGTAGGCCGGTGCCTCACCGCCGCCCCACAGGCGCTTGTAGGAGTTGACCCACTGGTTGGTCACCGCGGTGATCTCGGCGCCGTGGCGCAGCAGCCCGGCGATGAACTGCCGCCCGACCTTGCTCAGCTGGTAGGGCGCGCCGGCCTCGTAGAAGGCGTTGCGGTCACCCTCGAACAGCGACAGGTGGGTGTGCATGCCCGAGCCCGGCTGGTCGGTCAGCGGCTTGGGCATGAACGAGGCATAGATGTCCTGCTCGAGCGCGACCTCCTTGATGACCGTGCGGAACGTCATGATGTTGTCCGCGGTCGACAGGGCGTCGGCGTAGCGCAGGTCGATCTCGTTCTGCCCCGGGCCCATCTCGTGGTGGCTGAACTCCACCGAGATGCCCATGTTCTCCAGCATCGTGATCGCCGCGCGGCGGAAGTCGTGGGCCGTCCCGTGCGGCACGTGGTCGAAGTAGCCGCCCTGGTCCACCGGCACCGGCGGCTCACCCTTCTTCACCGGGCGCTCGAAGAGGAAGAACTCGATCTCGGGGTGGGTGTAGAAGGTGAACCCCAGGTCGGCGGCCTTGGACAGCGCCCGCTGCAGCACGTGCCGGCTGTCGGCGAAGCTGGGCGAGCCGTCGGGCAGCGTGAGGTTGCAGAACATCCGCGCGGTGCCCGGGTTCTCCCCGCGCCACGGCAGGACCTGGAACGTGCTGGGGTCGGGCTTGGCCAGCATGTCCGCCTCGTAGACGCGCGCGAAGCCCTCGATCGCGCTGCCGTCGAAGCCGATGCCCTCGGCGAAGGCTCCCTCGAGCTCGGCCGGGGCGACCGCCACCGACTTGAGCGTGCCGAGCACGTCGGTGAACCACAGCCGCACGAAGCGGATGTCGCGCTCCTCGATGGTGCGGAGGACGAACTCCTGCTGACGATCCATGGTGACGATCCTGCCTCAGATGCGTTTCCGATGTGTTACGGACACGGCCGGTGGCTCAGCGCGCCAGCACCGCCTGCGCCGCGTTGTGGCCGGGGATCCCGCTGACCCCACCGCCGCGGCGGGCCCCGGCCCCCGCGAGCAGCACCTTGCCGTATGCCGTCTCCACGCCCCAGGTGCCCACCTCACCGTCGGCCTCGGCCCAGGGCCACTGCAGCGAGCGGTGGAAGATGTTGCCGGCGGGCAGGCCCAGGTCGGCCTCGAGGTCCAGCGGGGTGCGTGCCTCCAGGCACAGGTTGCCCTCACCGTCGCGGAGCAGGACGTCCTCGATCGGTTCGGCGAGAACGGAGTTCAGCGACCGCAGGGTGGCCGCCAGGGCCTCCTCGCGGCGCGAGTCGTTGTCCTCCCGGAACAGGCGGGCCGGCATGTGCAGGCCGAAGAGGGTCAGCGTCTGGGCGTCGCTGGCGGCGAGGTCGGCACCGAGGATGCTGCGGTCGGACAGGCTGTGGCAGTAGATCTCGCACGGCGGCAGCTCAGGCACCTCACCGCGCGCGGCCGCGGCGTACGTCTGCTGGAGCTGCTCCCAGCCCTCGTTGATGTGGAACGTCCCCGCGAAGGCGCCGGCGGGGTCGACGGCGCCGTCCCGCAGCCGGGGCAGCCGCGAGAGCAGCATGTTGACCTTGAGCTGGGAGCCCTCGGGCGCCTCCTCGGTCTCCACCGGCGCCGCGCCGGTCGCGGCCAGCAGCCGGTTGAGGACCACGGGGGCGACGTTGGCCAGGACCGAGCCCGAGGCGGTCACCTCGTGCTCGCGGCCGCCGGCCCCGCGCCAGGTGACCGTGCCGTCCGGGTCCACCGCCACGACGTCGGCGCTGGTGGTGAGGGTGGCACCGGCGTCGGCCGCCGCCCGGGCCAGCGCGCCGGTGACCGCGCCCATGCCGCCGACCGGGACGTCCCAGTCCCCCGTGCCCCCACCGATGAGGTGGTAGAGGAAGCAGCGGTTCTGGGCCAGGGACGCCTCGTCGAGGTCGGCGAAGGTGCCGATCAGCGCGTCCGTGGCGACGATCCCGCGGACGGTGTCGTCCGCGAACGTGTCGCGCAGGACCTCGCCCAGCGGGCGCTCGACGACGGCGGACCACAGCTCGTCGTCGGCGACGAGGGCGCGCACGTCCTCCGCCGCGCGGAGCGGCTCCAGGACCGTCGGGAACATTCGCTGCGCCAGGTGGTGCATCCGCGCATAGAACCGTTGCCAGTGCTCATGTTCGGCGTCCGAGCCGGTCAGTGCGCGGAACGCCGCCCGGGTCGCCGTCTCGTCACCGTTGTCGACCAGCAGTCCGCGCTCGGGGGCGGTCGGCACCGGCGTGAAGGAGGAGAACCGGCGCCGCACCAGGTTCAGGTCCAGGCCGAGGTCGGCGATGACCTGCCGGGGCAGGAGCGAGACCAGGTAGGAGTAGCGCGACAGGTGGGCGTCCACCCCGGGGAAGGCCCGCGCGGAGACGGCGGCGCCCCCCACGTGGTCGGCCCGCTCCAGCACGAGCACCCGCCGGCCGGCGCGGGCGAGGTATGCCGCGGCCGTCAGCCCGTTGTGCCCGGCACCGATGATCACGTCGTCGTAGCTCACGAGCGCGACCCTAGGCCGTGCGGGCCGGGTCGCGCTCGGCCATCCCGCACCCCGGCCCCGCCCGACGTCGTCCCGGCCGCCGGACCAGGGTCCGCATCGGGGCTACTCGCGGGTAACATCGGGTCGTGGCCGACTCGTTCTTCACCCCCACCGACGACCCGCACACCTGGCAGCCCACCCGGGCGACGGTCGGGCCCTGGGCGCCGACGATGCAGCACGGGGGCCCGCCATCGGCCCTGGTGGTCCGTGAGGCCGAGCGCCTCGGCGCGGCTGCCGCCGACGGACCGGTGGACGCGCTGCGGGTGAGCCTCGACTTCTTCGGCCCGGTCACCACCGACCCGGTCCGCGTCAGCGGGGAGGTCGTGCGGGCCGGGCGCAGCGTCACCCTCGTGGACGTGCACCTCGAGCAGGACGGCCGCACCGCGCTGCGAGGCAGCGTGTGGCTGGTCCGCCGCGACGCCGAGGGCGCCACCCCGGCGGTCCCCGGGCCGGAGTCAGGCCTGCCCGGCCCCGACGAGCTGGCCCCGTTCGAGGTGTGGCACTTCCCCTACATCGAGCACTTCGACTGGCGGGTGATCCTCGGCTCGACGACCCAGCCGGGGCCGGCCCAGGTGTGGGCCCGCCCGCTGGTGCCCCTGGTCCCCGGGGAGGAGCCGACCGGCCTGCAGCGGGCCGTCCTGATCGGCGACTCCGGCAGCGGCGTGTCCGCGGAGCTCGACTGGAGCGACTGGTCCTTCGTCAACGTCAGCCTGGACGTGCAGCTGCTGCGCCCGAGGGCCGCCGACTGGCTGCTGCTGGACGCCCGGACCCGGCTGGCCGGCACGGGCACCGGCCTGACCCTGACCACCCTGCACGACCGGGCAGGGGTCGTCGGGCACGTCGGCCAGAACCTCGTGGTGGGCCGGAGGGGCTGACCTACCCCCGGGTGGGACGAATCACCTCAAACGCGACATACTCAGCGACGCACATCACGGTGGATGACAGGGGTTCTCTCGTGCAGGTTCCAAGCTGGTCGCGCCTTCGGCTGCCCTCCCTCTCACGGATCAGGGTCCCGGCCGGGTCCCCGATCCGGGTCCCGGACCTGTCGCGGCTGCGCCTGCCGAGCGCGTCCTCGGTCGCCATCCCGGGCTGGATGCTCACGCCCCAGGGCAAGCTGGCGTGCGTCCTGGTGGTGAGCCTGCTCGGCGGCGCCATCGGCGGCGCTGCCGTCGTCGCGTTCACCCGCCCGCACACCGCGGAGACCGCGCACTTCTCCCCCGTCCCCGCCCCGGTCAGCAGCACCTCCGCGACGACGACGGCCCGGCCGAAGCACCACCGGCCGGCACCGACCACGACCGCGACCACGATGGTCGCCACCACCCGGCACAGGCACCAGGCGACCCCCGAGGCCAGGAGCAGCCACTCCGCCGAGCCGACGACCGCCCCGTCTCCCCGGACGACCACGCATCCGTCGCCGTCGCCGAGCCCGAGCCCGTCGACCCGTGGACCGCTCATCCCGCTTTTCCCCTAGGGCCGCACCTGCCCGCAAAGCCCGTGGGGCTGTAGGGGCACCGGCGCGGCCGGAACCGGCCGGCGGCCAGCAACCGCACGGCATACCGACACATGACACTGGCCCCCGGGGAGAACCCCGGGGGCCAGTGGCGTTGGTGTGACGCCTACTTCGCGAAGGTCACCCAGACGGTCATGTCGTCACCGTTGCTGCTGGTGTCGGCCACCGTCATGCGAGTGCCCGTGCCGGCCACCTGCACCGAGCTCCACGGGTTGTCCGCGGACCAGTAGCGCATCGGGTCGGAGTCGTCGAAGGTCGGCATCGCCGCCTGCGGCTTGATCGTCACCGGGACGCCGTTGCGGTGGAAGGTGACCTCGTCGGTCGCCTCCTGGCCGAAGGTGGCGTCCCACGGCTGGCGCCGGTTGCCCAGCTTTACACCGTCGGTGAACCGGACCGGATTGGGCCGGGCGTCGACCTGGAGCACCTGGCCGTGGCCGGGGTGGACCGAGGTGTTGTTGTCCCCGAACTCACCGTCGACGTAGCTGACGAGCAGGCCGTTCTGGTAGGGGAAGCGCTCGACCCAGTCGGGGCGGGTGTTGCCGTAGCCGAAGTTGTACGGACCGGTCTTCAGCGTGGCGTCATAGCCCTGGTAGGTGCGGTTCTCCGCGAGGTAGTACTGCGGGACGGTGGCGTCGGTGGAGCCACCCATGCGGGTGAACCCGTCGGCGGTCCAGCCGTTGTCGCCGTTCTCCACGTCGTCGGTGAGCACCGGCAGGCCGTTGGCGGAGATGACGACGTCGTCCAGGAACGGGCCCTTCAGGTGCACGCCGCCGTCGGTGGCGTAGCGGAAGCGGAACTGGATCTTCTGGCCCGCCCACTTCGACAGGTCGTAGCTCAGCGAGGTCCAGTCGGCGCTGGTGCCGGTCACCGGCGCGCCGGCGTCGGCCCAGGTGGCGCCGCCGTCGGTGGACACCTCGCCGTAGAGGAAGTCGTAGCCCTCCTCGATGTCGTACCACGCGGCCGTGCTCAGCGACGCGGTCGTCGCGGAGGTCAGGTCGATGGTGCGGGTCAGCGTGGTGTTGAGGCCGTCGGCCGAGCCACCCCACCACTCGGTCGCCCCGGAGTGCGGCGTGTTGTAGGCGGTGTGGACGTTCTTGTCCGGCAGGTTGACCAGGATCGCCTGCGGCGTCGTCTTGCCGTCACGGTCGGACGGGCCGAGCTTGACCTTGGTGTCCTTGCCGTACTGCACCGTCTGGTAGTCCAGCCAGCCCAGCTGCAGCTTCTCCCACGCCGCCTCGTAGCCCGGCCTGGTGCCGATCGAGTCGGTGCCGTCGTTGAGCCACGAGCCGCCGCTCATGATGGTCCAGAAGCCGGTGCCGTTGTCACCGCCGGCGGTGTCGTAGAGGTCCGGCAGGCCGAGGTCGTGGCCGAACTCGTGGGCGAAGACGCCGAGGCCGCCGTTCTCCGGCTCGGTGGTGTAGTCGCCGATCCAGATGCCGGTGTCACCCAGCGGCACGCCGCCGAGCAGGTTGCCGGACGGGCCGGTCTTGCCGGCGTTGTTGGAGAACGCGTACCAGCGGTGCGACCAGATCGCGTCGGTGCCCTGGGCGCCGCCGCCGGCCTCCTCGCCCTCGCCGGCGTGGATCGCCTGGAAGTGGTCGATGTAGCCGTCGGGCTCGTTGAAGTTGCCGTCG
>DASSPC010000316.1:0-5463 GCA_035699865.1 Oryzihumus sp.
TAGCCGTCGTCATCGTCGGCTTCGCCCTCAGACTCAACGCGATGCTCGTGGTGACCGTCGCCGGCATCGCGGCCGGCCTGATCTCCGGCATGACCCCGATGAAGATCCTCGACACCTTCGGCACCGGCTTCGCCGGCTCCCGCTCGGTGACCGTCTTCATCGTGGTCCTGCCGGTGATCGGCCTGATCGAGCGCTACGGCCTGCAGCACCAGGCCCGCCGGATGATCTCGCGGCTCGCCGGCATGACCGTGGGCCGGCTGCTCGCCGCCTACCTGCTCGTGCGGCAGGGCACCGCCGCCCTGGGCCTCATGGCCGTGGGCGGCCCGGCCCAGGCGGTCCGGCCGATCGTCGCGCCGATGTCGGAGGCCGCCGCGGAGCGCCGCCACGGCCCGCTCAGCGAGCCGATGAGGGAGAAGATCCGCTCGTATGCCGCGTCCGCGGACACCGTGGGCCTGTTCTTCGGCGAGGACATCTTCGTCGCGGTCGGGTCGATCCTGCTGATCACCGGCTTCGTCGACACGACCTACCACCTCAAGCTCGACGCGCTGCAGGTCGCGCTGTGGGCCATCCCCACCGCCCTCTGCGCGCTGATCATCCACGGCGCCCGGTTGCTCTGGCTGGACCGCAGTCTGGGGCGCATGGCCGGGGCGGGCGCAGCGGGCGCGCCCGGCAGCGACGCCGAGGCCGTGACGACGGGAGCAGGCCGATGATCAAGGTCGAGTGGTTCTACTGGCTGGTCGCCTCCTTCTTCCTCGTCGTCGCGGTCGTGCGGCTCACCGACCGCGAGGCGCCGCGACGGCACTCCAGCGCGGCGTTCTGGGCGCTGCTGGCATTCACGTTCGTCTACGGCAGTGCGGTCACTGCCGGGGCCGGGCCCGCCTGGGTCGAGGGCCTGGCCGTGATCGGCCTGGCCGTCCTGGCCGGCTTCGGCCTGCCCCGCAAGGGCACGGAGCGGACCACGAGCGACGCCGAGCGCGAGCGGCTGGCCACCCGGTTCGGGCCGAAGCTGTTCATCCCCGCCCTCGTGGTGCCCGCGGTGGCCGTGGTGTTCGGCGCCTGGCTGGCCAAGGTCAAGCACGGCGACGGGCTGCTGCTGGAGAAGGGGTCGGCCACGGTGATCGGCCTCGGCGTCGCCGCCGTGGTCGCGCTCGTGGTCGCGATGCTGATGTTCCGCCCCGGCTCGGTCGCCGTGCCGTTCCAGGAGGGCGACCGCCTGCTCGGGCACATCGGCTGGGCCGCGATCCTGCCGCAGTTCCTCGCCACCCTGGGCCTGCTGTTCCAGGCAGCCGGCGTCGGCGACGCGGTCAAGGGCATCACCGACGGCATCCTGCCCAAGGGCTCGCTCATCGCCGCCGTCGTCGTCTACTGCGTGGGCATGGCGCTGTTCACCGTGATCATGGGCAACGCCTTCGCCGCGTTCCCGGTGATGACCGCGGCGGTCGGCTGGCCGCTGCTGGTCCAGCAGTTCCACGGCCAGCCGGCGGTGGTCTTCGCGGTCGGCATGCTCGCCGGCTTCTGCGGCACGCTGTGCACGCCCATGGCGGCCAACTTCAACCTCGTCCCGGCCGCGTTGCTGGAGCTCAAGGACACCTACGGCCCGATCAAGGCGCAGGTGCCCACCGCCATCCCGTTGCTGGCGTGCAACGTGGCGGTCATGGCCGTGTTCGCCTTCCCGCGATGAGCGCCGGCGACTGGGCGCAGACGATCCTGCGCGTCCTGGGCACCCCCTGGCCCTACAACGCGGCGCACAGCTCGCTGGGCCCGGACGACGTCGACGTCACTCCGGAGCGGCTGCACCCGGCGTTCCACGGCAGCCTGGACTGGCACTCCTCGGCGCACATGCAGTGGTCGGCGGTGCGGCTGCTCTCCGGGGCTGCCGGTCCGCTCGACCCGGCCACCGCGAGCGCGCTGGCGGCCGTCCTCGACGACCGGCTGACGCCCGGCGCGGGGAGCGTCGAGGCGGCCTACCTGCGACGCCGCCCGTCGTTCGAGCGTCCCTACGGCTGGGCGTGGGCGGCGATGCTGGCCGCCGCCACGCGCGACTGCCCGCACCCGCACGCCGCGACCTGGGCGCAGGCCACCGCGCCGCTCGCCGACGCGGTCGCGGACCTCGTCCTCGCCTGGCTGCCCCGGCTGACCCACCCGGTGCGCCACGGCGTGCACAGCAACACCGCGTTCGGGTGCGCCCTGATGCACGCGGCCTACACGGCACTGGGCCGCGACGACGTCGTGACCGCGCTCACCGCCGCCGCCCGCGGCTGGTTCGGTGCGGACACGGCATACCCCGCGTCCTGGGAGCCCAGCGGCAACGACTTCCTCTCCCCGGGCCTGTGCGAGGCGGACCTCATGCGCCGCGTCCTGCCCGCGGGGGACCGGTCGGCCTGGCTGGAGGCCTTCCTGCCCGGGCTGGGGGGCGCCGATGACCCGCTGCTGACCGTGCCGGAGGTGCGCGACCGGACCGACGGCCAGATGGTGCACCTCTTCGGGCTGTCCCTGTCGCGCGCCTGGCAGCTGCGCGAGCTCGCCCCGCTGGTCGTGGACCCGGACCGCCGCAGCCGGCTCCTGACCGCCGCCGACACGCAGGCGACCGCGGTCGGGGAGGAGATCATCGACGGGGACTTCATGTCCACGCACTGGCTCGTCTCCTTCGCCCTGCTGGCCGAGGGGGCGCGACCGACCTAGTCGGCCATGGCCTTGATGATCGTCACCGCGGTGGTCAGCCCCGCCGGGTCGCCGCAGCGTGCCGCCCACCGGGCCTGGGCGACCTCCCGGACCAGCGTCCACGCGCGGGTGCGGTCCTCGTCGAGCCCGGCGTGCTCGCACACGACGGACAGGCGACGCCGCAGGTGCCGGCGCGCGTCGTGGCTGGCCACCACCTCGTCCCAGCGGTTCCACAGCAGCGGTGCCACGGCGAACCCCGGGTCGGCGGCCATCGGCTTGGGGTCGATCGCCAGCCAGGGCGTGCGCCCTGCGGCGAGCACGTTGGCGTAGTGCAGGTCGGTGTGCACCAGCCGGGCGTCGGTGGCGGGCTCCCGGGCCAGGTCGGTGGCCAGCGACCTGGCCTGCTCCACGAACCGGCGGGGTATGCCCTCGGGACCGCTCGGGAGCTGGGCCACGAGGTCCCGCGCCCAGTCCGAGAGGCGGGGCAGCTGTGGCAGGGCCGGCCGGTCGAGGTGGGCGAGCAGGCCTCCGGCGACCATGCACGCCTCGTCCAGCGGGCGGGTGTGCAGGTCGCGGTCGGCATCGAGCCGCTCGAGCAGCAGGCCCCACCGGGCCGGGTCGGCGGCCAGCAGGCGGACCGCGCCGTCCCCGTCCCACGCCCGGAGGGCGAGGTGCTCGTGCCGGGCCTCGGAGTGCGGCCAGGTCACCTTCAGCACGGCCTCGGTGCCGCCCTGGCGCACCGGGACGACGAGCGCGCAGACCCCGTGCCGGCTCGGACCGTCCGGCTCCAGCTGCCACTGCTCCAGGAGCTCGGCGACCAGCCGGGGGAGCCGGCGCAGCCACCGGTCGCCGTCCTCGCCCGGCCCGCCGGCCCCGTCGCCCTCGGCGGCTCGGCCGCCGACGGCGGCGCGGAAGGTCTCGGGGACCAGCTCGCTCACGGTGCGCTCAGGCCGGGGAAGACGGGGAGCGGCGAGCCCCACCGGGTGCCGAGCACCGCGGTCTCGGCCGACCAGCGCACCAGGCCGGTGAGGGCCTGCTCGTTGCCCGCGGCGGCGCGCAGCTCGGCGGCCAGGGCGGACAGGAGCCCGGCCACGAGCCGCCGGGCCAGGCGTCGGGCGCTGGTCGGCGTCGTCACCGGGAACGGCAGCGGGTAGCCCAGGGCCGGTGGTGTCGCGGCGTCCCCGGCCAGCGTCACCAGCTCCGTCTCGCGGTGCCGCAGCTGGGTCAGGGTCATGGCCGCCAGCGCCGCCGTGGCGTGGTCACCCTGGGCCTGCACCACCTCGAAGCCGTAGGCCGCGGAGCGGTTCGCCGCCAGCAGCCGGGCGGCCGGGGTGCCGGTGGGCGCGCTGGGCTCGGGCCACTGGGCGGACCCGCCGAGCAGCGTCGCGGCGGCCCCGTGGTGGGCGGCCAGGGCGGCGAGCAGCGTCACGTGCTGCGCGCCCACACCAGCCAGGGTGATCAGTGCGGGCGTCTGCACGGCCACCAGCTCCTGGGCGGCCAGCCCCGCCCGGCCCTGGCCGGGAGCCGTGGTCGCGGTGGCGGGCGTGCTGGTCCCCGGCGAGCTGGAGACGGTCGGGATCGCGGCGGGCACGGGCACCCCGGCCTGGCGCAGCACCTGCTCCAGGACGGCGGCCTGCTGGTGGTGGGCCGGGGCGAGCCGGGCCGGCCACGGCCCGGCGGCCGCCCCCGCGGCGGTGGCGGCCTGCTCCAGCGACCGGGTGTCGGCCAGGGCCGCCAGCAGGGTGCGCTCGTCCGGCGCCGGCTCGCGCTCGGGTCCGAACGGCAGCGAGCGTGCGTGGTCCTCCAGGCGCACGCCGCAGCCGGTGAGCGCGCTCGCGCAGGCGACCCCCAGTGCGACCAGGACGCTGCGTCGCGACCAGGCGCGCGGCATGCGGTCCCTCCCCGGCATGGGCCCGATCATGGCACGGGGCGGCCCGCGCCCTCCGGCGGCATGCGTCCGGCCGCGCAGCCGATAGAGTGTGGTCACGGACGGCCGTGCGTGGGTGCCACGCGCGTGTCGGACGGACTCGAGAACACTGGGAGCGGAGGCGGCATTGAGCACCAAGGACCGGATTCGCCCCACGATCGAGGCGCCGCTGCACGCGCTCGGGCTCGTGATCGAGGACGTCGCCGTGACGCCGGTCGGCAAGCGCCGGCTCGTGCGGGTCTACCTCGACCGCGACCTGTCCGGCCTCGCGGCCGACGACGACCGCAGCCCCGTCCCGCCGCTCACCCTCGACGAGGTCGCCGACGCGACCCGTGCGGTGAGCGCCGCGCTGGACGAGAGCGACGCGATGGGCCCCCAGCCCTACGTCCTCGAGGTCACCTCCCCGGGGGTCGAGCGGCCGCTGACCGAGCCGCGGCACTTCCGCCGCAACGTCGGCCGCCTGGTCAAGGTCACCGGCACCGACGACGCGGTGCTGACCGGGCGACTCGTTGCGGCCGGCCCTGAGGGGATCACCCTGTCCGTGGACGGCGCCAAGGGCGCCCCGGCCACGGACCACACGCTTGCCTTTGCCGAGATAGCGCGCGCCCTGGTGCAGGTGGAGTTCACCCGCGGCGCTGATGAGGAGGACGACTGATGGACATCGACCTGGCGGCGCTGCGTGCGCTGGAGCGGGAGCGCGACATCTCCCTGGCCGTGATCATCCCCGCCATCGAGCAGGCGATGCTCGTGGCCTACCACCGCACCGAGGGCGCCTACCGCCTCGCCCGCGTGGAGCTCGACCGCAAGACCGGCCACGTCGTGGTGTGGGCGCGCGAGGAGGGCGAGGTCGCCGAGGACGGCACCCGCGGCGAGCC
>DASSPC010000317.1:0-8586 GCA_035699865.1 Oryzihumus sp.
CCCCGGCCACCCCGCCCCCACCGCGCCCGCGTTCGCGCCGGGCGCCGCACCCGCGATGGGCCCTCCCGCGGCACCGGCCCACGCGATGCCGGCCTACGCGATGCCGGTGCTGCACAAGCCCGGCATCATCGCGCTCCGCCCACTCGGGCTGGGCGACGTGATGGACGGCTCGATCAAGGCGATCCGGCGCAACCCCGGGGCCACCCTGGGGCTGTCGGCCGTGGTCATCCTGGCCTGCCTGATCCCGTCGGCGATCCTGTCCACCCTCATGACGATGGTGTCGATGCCGTCGCCGGAGGACCCCTCGACCGTGGGCAACCTCGGCACCCTGCCGGCCAGCCTGCTGGAAGGGTTCTTCACCGCGCTGGCCACCGGCCTGCTCAGCGGGCTGCTGGTCCACGTGATCGGCGAGGCCGTCCTCGGCCGCCGGACCACGATGGGGCGCACCTGGTCGAGCACCCGGCGCCGGCTGCTGCCGGTCCTGGGGGCGCACCTGCTGGTGGACCTGGCGATCCTGGTGCCGGCCCTGGTCGTCGCCGGCGCCGGCCTCCTCGTTGCCCTCAACGTCAACGGCGGGGCAGGCATCCTCGTGGGGTTCCTCGGCGCGCTCCCGTGCGTGGCCGGGGCGATCTGGCTGAGCACCCGCACCGCCCTGGCGGCACCGACGATCGTCCTCGAGGGCACGGGTGTCCGGTCGGCGCTGCGGCGCTCCTTTGCCCTGACGCGAGGGGTCTTCTGGCGCACCTTCGGCATCATCCTGCTCGTGAGCGTCATCGGCGCGATCGCCGGGTCGATGCTCACGGTCCCGTTCACGCTGGTGGGTTTCGTGGGCATGGCGGCCACCGGCGACAACCTGCAAAGTGGCCTGGTGATGATGGTGATCGCCTCCCACCTGGGCAGGATCGCGTCCGGCACGCTGACCACCCCGTTCATCGCGGGGGTGATCGGCCTGCTCTACATCGACCGTCGGATCCGGCTCGAGGGCCTGGACGTCACGCTGATGCGCGCCGCCGCTGCCGACGCCGCGGGACGCCGGGGCTGAGACTCCAGCCATGAGCCGACCGGTCCTGCTGCCGCGCGCCCTCGAGCCCTCGCCCGGGCAGGCCCGCGACTGGCTGCGCGAGGAGCTGGCCCGGCCGGCGTACCACCACCAGGCCCCGCTGGTGCAGCGGCTCATGGACTGGCTGCAGGAGCAGTGGCACCGGCTGCTCGAGCAGAGCCAGGGCGCGGCCGGCTGGTCACCCCTGGTCACCGGGCTCGTCGCCGCCGGGGTCATCGCGCTGCTGGCCTTCGTGCTGCCCCGGGTCCGGCGGGAGCGCCGGCTCCCCGGCCGCGGCGCGGCCGTGCTCACCGACCCCCTGACCACGGCCGCGATGTATCGCGCGCGGGTCGCCACCGCGCTGGCCGAGGGCCGCTTCGACGACGCCCTGGCCGACGCCTACCGCGCGCTGACCCGTGAAGCGGCCGACCGGACCCTGCTGGAGGACACCCCCGGCAGCACCGCCCACGAAGTGGCGCTCGCCCTGGCGCCCCGGTTCCCCGGCGAGGTCGACGCCCTGCGCCGGGCCGCGGACCTGTTCGACGCCGTCCGCTACGGCGAGCGCCACCTCGGCCGAGCCGACGCCGAGGAGGTCGTGGCGCTCGACGCACGCCTGACCCGCACCCGGCCGCTGCTCACCTCCGCCGACCCTGCGGTGGCGGCGCCGTGACCGCCCTCGAGACCGGCACCATGACCGGCACCGGCTCCGCGTCCGGTGGCTGGCGGGCCCGGCTGCGACGGCACCGCGCCGCGACCGGCATCGGGCTGCTGGTCGTGCTGGGTGCCATCGTGCTGACCGTGTTCACCGGCACCTCCGCGGAGAACAGCACCCCCCTGGACCCCGACAACGCCGGACCGGGCGGCGCCCGGGCGCTGGCCGAGGTCCTCGGGCAGCGCGGGGTGCAGGTCGACGTCGTCCGCTCCGAGGCCGACCTGCTGGCCGCCGGGGTCGACGGCGACACGACGGTCCTGGTCACCAGCACCGCGAACCTGTCGCGCACCACCGCCGCCCACCTCGCACGCCACGCCAGGGGCGCGTCGTCGATGGTGCTGCTCAACCCGGGCGCGGACGTGATCGCGGGGCTGGACCTGCCCGTCGACGTGCGCCAGAGCCCGGTGTGGGATGCCGTCCCCGCCGGGTGCGACGACACCGCAGTGGGCCGCGACCTGGTGATCTCCGGTGGTGACCGCGTCTACCTGCCGCGCCACTACTTCCCCCCGACCGTGGTGACCTGCTTCGCCGACCTCGGCGGCGGGGTCATGGCGTCGGTCGACCCGTCGGCCACCCACCCGCAGGTGGTCCTGCTCGGCAGCCCCCAGGCGCTGGCCAACGGCAGCATCCTGCGCGAGGACAACGCCGCGATCGCGCTGCGGCTGGCCGGCCGCACCGACCACGTGCTGTGGTACGTCCCCAGCTACCTCGACGTGCCGGTCACCGACCCCACCTCGCTCGACACGCTGCTGCCCCGGTGGCTCGGGCCCGGCCTCGTGCTCGGTGCCAGTGCCGTGCTGGCCCTGATGCTGTGGCGCGGGCGGCGGCTGGGCCGCCTGGTCGTGGAGCCGCTGCCCGCCGTCGTCAGCGCGACCGAGACCACCCGCAGCCGCTCCCGCATGTACCGCAAGGCCGGGGACCGCACCCGGGCCGCGGCCGTGCTGCAGGCCGGCACCCGGAGCCGGCTCACGGCATACCTCGGGCTGCCGCGCGGCACCGACCCGGCCACCCTCGCCGCCGCGGTCGCGGCGGTGACCGGCCGGCGCACCGACGAGGTGGGCGCCGCGCTGACCCGGCCACCCGCCGACGACTCCTCCCTGATCGCCCTCGGCCAGCTGCTGGCCGCCCTGGAGAAAGAGGTCCGCCGACCATGACCGAGACCAGCACGGTGGCGTCGTCCACCCGAGCGCGCGAGGCCCTCATGGCCGTCCGGCACGAGGTCGCCAAGGCCGTCGTCGGCCAGGAGGCCGCCGTCTCGGGGGTGATCATCGCCCTGCTCGCGCGGGGGCACATCCTGCTCGAGGGCGTGCCCGGTGTGGCCAAGACCCTGCTCGTGCGGTCGCTGGCCGCGGCCCTGGACGTGCAGACCAAGCGGGTGCAGTTCACCCCCGACCTGATGCCCGGCGACATCACCGGGTCGCTGGTCTACGACGCCCACTCGGCCGAGTTCTCCTTCCGCGAGGGACCGGTGTTCACCAACCTGCTGCTCGCCGACGAGATCAACCGCACGCCGCCCAAGACCCAGGCCTCGCTGCTGGAGGCGATGGAGGAGCGGCAGGTCTCCGTCGACGGGTTGCCCCGCCCGCTGCCGGTGCCGTTCCTGGTGGCCGCGACGCAGAACCCGGTGGAGTACGAAGGCACCTACCCGCTGCCGGAGGCCCAGCTCGACCGGTTCCTGCTCAAGGTGCAGCTGCCGCTGCCTCCGCGTGAGGACGAAGTCACCGTCCTGACCCGTCACGCCGAGGGCTTCGACCCGCGCGACCTTGCCGGGGCCGGCGTGCGGGCAGTCGCCGGGCCGCAGGACCTCGCCGCGGGGGCGGAGGCGGTGCGCTGCGTGACCGTCTCCCCCGAGGTGGCCGGCTACATCGTCGACATCGCCCGGGCGACCCGTCAGTCGCCGTCGCTGGCCCTGGGCGTCAGCCCGCGTGGCGCCACCGCCCTGATGACCACGAGCCGGGCCTGGGCCTGGCTCAACGGCCGCGACTTCGTCACCCCCGACGACGTCAAGGCGCTGGCCCAGGCCACGCTGGCGCACCGCCTGCAGCTGCGTCCCGAGGCCGAGCTCGAGGGGGTCAACGTGGCCTCCGTGCTCGCCAGCGCCCTGTCCGCCGTGCCCGTCCCCCGCTGACCATGCCCGCACCCGGTATGCCGTGTGCCCACCTCCCCAGCGGAGGTGGGCAGTCGTGGCGCTGACCGGTCGGGCTCCGCTGGCGATCCTGCTGGGGATCGTGCCGGTCCTGCTCTGGCCCACCGGGTCCACCGTCCTGACCTGGTGGGCCGTCGTGGTGCTCGCCGTCGTGCTCGACCTGGTGCTCGCGGTCAGCCCGGGCCGGCTGGTGCTCGAACGCCGGCCCAGCGGCCAGGTCCGCCTCGGTGAGGGCGGGGAGAGCACGCTGCTGCTGACCAACCCGACCCGCCGGCGGCTGCGGGCGGTGGTCCGCGACGCGTGGCAGCCCTCGGCCGGCGCGGCGGGCGAACGGCATACCGTCTCGGTGCGGGCCGGCGAGCGCACCCGGGTGACGACCCGGCTGACCCCCACCCGGCGCGGCGACCGGCGCGCCGACCGCGTGACGGTGCGCAGCCTCGGGCCGCTCGGGCTGGCCGGCCGGCAGCGCTCGCTGGACGTGCCCGGGGTCGTGCGCGCGCTGCCGCCCTTCACCTCCCGCAAGCACCTGCCCAGCCGGCTGGCCACGCTGCGCCAGCTCGACGGACGTTCGGCGGTGCGGGTGCGCGGCCAGGGCACCGAGTTCGACTCGCTGCGTGACTACGTCGCCGGCGACGACGTGCGCAGCATCGACTGGCGGGCGACCGCCCGGCGCGGCGGCGTGGTCGTGCGGACGTGGCAGCCCGAGCGGGACCGGCGGGTCATCCTCGTGCTCGACACCTCCCGGACCTCGGCCGGCCGGGTCGACGACAGCCCGCGCCTGGACGCCTCGATGGACGCCGCGCTGCTGCTCGCGGCGCTGGCGTCCCGGGCCGGTGACCGGGTGGACCTGCTGGCCGGGGACCGCGTGGTCCGGGCCCGGGTGACCGGCGCCTCGCGCACCGAGCTGCTCGGTGACCTCGTCACGGCCATGGCGCCGCTGGAGCCGGCCCTGCTGGAGGCCGACTGGTCGGCACTGGCCGGGGCCGTGGGCGGGCTGAGCCGGCGGCGCTCCCTCGTGGTGCTGCTGACCTCGCTGGAGCCCGCGGCGGTCGAGGAGAGCCTGCTGCCCACCCTCGCCACCCTCACCCGGCACCACCGGGTGGTGCTGGCCTCGGTCGCCGACCCCGAGCTCGCCCGCATGGGCCGCACGCGCGACAGCGTCGAGACGGTCTACGACGCGGCCGCGGCGCAGCGCACGACCGCGCTGCGGGAGCGCACCGGCGAGGTGCTGGGCCGGCTCGGGGTGCACGTCCTGGACGCCCCGCCCGCGGACCTGCCGGTGGCCCTGACCGACCACTACCTGCTGCTGAAGTCCCGCGGCCTGCTCTGAGATCCGTTGGGGCCCGGGGCTACGTCACGGTGACTATTGACCCGGGCACCCTCGGGGAGAAGCGTGGCCCGGGACGGCAGCGCCGTCGTGGCGCTGCCTCGAGCAGAGGAGCGCGTCGTGTACGCACGTACCAGCAGCATGCAGGCGGACCCCGCCCGGATCGACGACGGCCTCGCCGTCATCCGCGACGAGGTCCTCCCTGCCGTGACGGGCATGGACGGCTGTGTCGGGATGTCGGTCCTGGTGGACCGCGGGTCCGGCCGCTGCATCGCCACGGCCGCGTGGCAGTCCGAGGACGCCATGGCGGCGTCGGCCGAGGCGGTCCGCCCGCTGCGCAGCAAGGCGGAACAGGTCCTCGCCGCGGGCCCCAGCGAGGTCGACATCTGGGAGGTCGCGGTGGTCCACCGGGACCACGCCACCCCCAGCGGCGCCTGTGCCCGCATCACCTGGATGAGCGGTGACCCGGGCACCGCGGAGCGCGCCACGGACATCTTCCGGATGGTCGTCCTCCCCCGGGTCCGGGAGCTGTTCGGCTTCTGCAGCGCCAGCCTCCTCATCAACCGCCAGACCGGGCGGGCCGTCGGAACGGTCACCTACGACAACGCGGAAGCCCTCGAGGCCAGCCGTGGGCCGATGGGGAGCATCCGGCAGCGGGCCGCCCAGGAGTCCGCGGCCACGGTCGACGACGTGGCCGAGATGGAGGTCGCGCTCGCCCACCTGCACGTGCCCGAGATGGCCTGACCCGGCGGTCCGCCGCCGCTGCCGCTGCCCGCCCTGCCGAGGAAGGGTGCGCTCTGCCGAGGCTGCAGCCGCGGCTGAGCGCCGCAAACCTCGGCAGAGCCGGTATGCCGGCCCTTCAGGCGTGGTCGCGGCTGCCTGCGTCGGTCTGGGCCAGCAGGGTGATCAGCTGGCCGACCGTCCGCTGCCGGAGCAGGGCCTCGGGCAGGGGCTGGTCGCCCTGGATACGGTACCGGTTGCGTCGGCCGTCCTTGCGCTTGAGCACGTAGCCCGCGTCCACCAGATCGGTGACGATGCCGAAGGCGGCGCGCTCGGTGATGCCGAGGGTGGTGGCGATCTCGCGCAGGCGCACGCCCGGGTCGCGGGCGATGCACAGCAGCGCCTGGGCGTGGTTGGTCAGGAAGCCCCAAGGCATGACCCGGGATTATACCTGAACTGATAATCATGGAAGTCTATTGCTAGTTTTGCGGATCGGACGTACTGTCATGAGTGGAACCGGCGTGCGGGTTACGCAGGCCGCTTCATCACCAGGAAGGCACATCATGCGTTGCACACGCATCGCGCTCTACGACATCAAGTCCGGCTCGTTCGACGAGATCGCCACCCAGGCCAGGACCGGGATGGTGCCGCTCTTCCAGAAGAGCGACGGCTTCGTGTCCTACGGGGTTGCCCAGGTCGACAAGGAGGCTTTCGTCTCGCTCAGCACGTGGGAGACCCGCGAGCAGGCCAACGCGGCCGCCGTGAAGGCCGCGGACTGGGTGAAGGCCAACAGCCACGACCGTTTCGCGCTCCGCAAGAACTACGTCGGCGACCTTGCCATCGACATCGGCTCTGCCAAGCCGGTCGCGCTCGCCCACTGATCCACCCGCTCACCTCGAGTCCCGCCGCGACCGCGGCGGGACTTGTTGCAGTTCGCCCGGGCGCCGCGGCATGGCAGGCTGGTGACAGGCCGCCGCGAAGACTCATGTCCCTCGTCGACCTCACGGAGTCCGGGGCACCCCCGGACGCGGCCCACCAGCGGAGGAAGTTCCCATGGCTCAATACACCAAGCAGTCCCGGCTCGCGAACGACGGCATCCACACCCAGTGGCGGGTGCTTGACGGGTCCGGCAACGTCGTCACGCGCGGTCAGGCCTACGCCGGGCAGGACCTCGACGAGATGGCCCACTACGCCCTGACGGTCGACAACCTCGAGCCGGGCGACCTCCCCGACGCCTGGACGGCGTGGGAGTAGGCAGCGCGACCGGAGCTGCCCGGCAGCCGTCTCACCACACGGTGGCCGGCTGCGGGCGGCTCCCCGAGCCTCGAAGGCTGAGACGCACCCGTGTCGGATCGGGGCAGCGCCGTTCGTAGTAGGGGTGAGCGGCCGCCCACGAGGGGCGCCCCCCAGCACAGGAGATGAACCGAGATGCAGTACCTGGTTTCCGTGATCGACGACACGGCCGGCCTCGCCACCTCCGACGAGATGGCCGCCATCGACGAGTTCAACGACCGGCTCCGGGACGAGGGCTACTGGGTCTTCGCCGGCGGCCTCGGGGTGCCCAGCACGGCCACCGTCATCGACAACCGGGGTGGCGAGGCGGTCCTCACCGACGGGCCCTTCGTGGAGTCGAAGGAGTACCTCGCCGGCTTCTGGATCATCGAGGCCCCCGACCTCGACGTGGCGCTCAAGCTCGCCACCGAGGGCTCGAAGTGCTGCAACCGGAAGGTCGAGGTGCGGCCCTTCCTGTGAGCGGGACCGATGTCTCCGAGGCGATCACCCGGGCCCACCACGAGGAGTGGGCCCGGGTGGTCGCCGCCCTGACCCGACGCTTCGCAGACCTCGACGTCGCCGAGGAGGCTGCCGCCGAGGCGTTCGCGACCGCCGTCGAGCGGTGGCCGGCCGACGGCGTCCCGCCCAACCCCGGCGGCTGGCTGACCACGACCGCCACCCGCAAGGCCATCGACCGGATCCGGCGCGAGCACAAGCGCGACGACAAGCAGAGGGAGGCTCAGCTGGTGCACGACGACGACCCGCCCGAGCCTCTCGGCGCCATCGACGACGAGCGGCTCCGGCTGATCTTCACCTGCTGTCACCCGGCGCTCGCGCCGGAGACCCGCGTGGCCCTGACGCTGCGCATGGTCGGCGGTCTGACCGTGCCCGAGATCGCCCGTGCCTTCCTGGTGCAGGAGAGCACCATGGGGCAGCGGATCACCCGCGCGAAGGCCAAGATCAAGGCGGCTCGCATCCCCTACCGGGTGCCGTCCGCGGAGGATCTCCCGGCACGCGTCTCCGGCGTGCTCGCCGTCCTCTTCCTCGTCTTCAACGAGGGCTACCTGGCGACCGGCCCCGACACCGATCCCCTCCGTCACGACCTGACCGCCGAGGCGATCCGGCTCACGCGCCTGGTCCGCACCCTCCTGCCGCAGGACGGTGAGGTGGCCGGGCTGCTGGCGCTGATGCTCCTCACCGAGGCCCGTCGCACCGCCCGGGTCTCTGCGAGCGGCGAGCTGGTCACCCTCGACCAGCAGGACCGCGGCGCCTGGGACGCGGCGCTGGTCGCCGAGGGGCACGGGCTGGTGCGCGAACGGCTGGCCGCCGGCGTGCCGCCGGGCCGCTACCAGGTGCTCGCGGCCATCAAC
>DASSPC010000318.1:0-9158 GCA_035699865.1 Oryzihumus sp.
GAAGATCTCCAAGACGCAGGCGGTCACCTCTCAGATCCGTGACCGCGAGCTGGGCGAGAACAACGTCCACATCGGCCCGTCGGACTACGTGGCCTGGCTCGACGACCGCAAGTGGGCCTTCGTCCGGCTCGAGGGCAAGACCTTCGGTGACGTGCCGCTGAACCTCGAGTACAAGCTCGAGGTGTGGGACTCCCCGAACTCGGCCGGCATCATCATCGACGCGATCCGCGCCGCGAAGATCGCCAAGGACCGTGGCATCGGCGGTGCGCTGATCAGCGCTTCGTCCTACCTCATGAAGTCCCCGCCCGTGCAGCGCGAGGACACCGAGGGCCGCGCCAAGCTCGAGGCCTTCATCGCCGGCACCGAGGAGCGCTGAGGCACAGCGAGCGCAGCGAGGCGGCGGGGCGCGAACGCAGGGACCGCGCGCTGACCCGCCCACGCACACCGAACGGCCCGGCTGTCCACCATGGACGGCCGGGCCGTTGCTCATGCCCCCGCTAGGGTGAGCCCCATGAGCACCGAAGTCGCCTCCGATCTCGTCGCCAACGTCGCCAAGGTCCTCGTCTCCGTCGGCGACACGGTCTCCGCCGGCGACGAGCTCGCGCTCCTGGAGTCGATGAAGATGGAGATCCCGGTCCTCGCCGAGGAGGACGGCACCGTCACCGACGTGCGGGTGCAGGAGGGCGACGTGGTGCAGGAGGGCGACGTCCTCGTCGTCCTCGACTGACCCCGGCGCCCGACGGCCAGGGCCACCCTCAGTCCGCGAGACCGCGCAGGGACGGCAGCACGCGCGGTACGTCGTCGACCACCACCGCGTCCGCCCCCGCCTGGAGCAGCTCGCGAGCCCGCTCCACGTCCGGGCACCAGACGACGACCTCCAGGCCCGCCTCGTGCGCCACGGCGATCGACTCCTTCGGCGCAGCGTGCACCGGGGCGTGGTCGACCTGGTTCGGCCCGAACGAGCTCCAGTGGGCGGCCAGGACGTCCACGCCGAGGTGCACCGCGGCCGGCACTGCCTTGCGCAGCGGGAAGGCCACCCAGGTGAGCAGGCCCAGGGACAGGTCGGGGGCGGCAGCCCGGAGCCTCAGCAGCGCCGCAGGGTCGAAGGAGGTCGCCAGCACCGGCCGCTGCATCGCCAGGTCCGCCGCCACCGGGGCCAGCAGCCCGGCTGTGGTCGTGCCGGCAGGCCTCAGCGCGTCCTCGAGGCAGGTCTTGACGTCGAGGTTGACCCCGATCCCGGCGGGCAGGTCACCGACGTACTCCGCGAGGGTGCACGCCCCCAGCGCGCGCGCCTGGTCCAACGACAGGTGCGCGACGAAGGAGCCGTCCTGCCAGGTGGGGAAGTGCCCGACCACCAGCTCGTCGTCGGCGGTGCGCCGCACGTCGGTCTCGACCCAGCGCAACCCGACCGCGACGGCCTGGCGCAGCGTCTCGCGGGTGTTCTCCCCCGGCCCCCGGCCCAGACCCCGGTGGCCCAGGACGGTCGGCCTCCCACCGAAGACCGTGCCGCCGGCCTGCTGCCACCGCTCGTCCCACCCCATGCCTCGATCCTCCTGCGGCGACGCCGCTGTGCCAACCGCCCACGCCGCCTCCGCATGACACGATGGCGACGTGACCGCCGCGGCGAGCCCCGCGCCCGCGCCCCGGTTGTGGGCCTTCGGGCCATCGTTCCGTCGGCTGCTCGCGGTCCGGTTGACCAGCCAGCTCGGCGACGGGGTCTTCGAGGTCGCCCTGGCCTCGCTGTTCTTCTTCTCCCCGGAGCGGGCCACGACCCCCGGGGGGATCGCCGCCGCGTTCGCCGTGCTCACCGTGCCGTTCACGGTGATCGGGCCCTGGGCCGGGGTGCCCCTGGACCGCTGGTCGCGGCGCAACACCCTGATGCTCGGCAACCTGGTGCGGGCCGCCCTGGCCGTGGTCGTGGCCGTCCTGCTCGCCCTGCCCGCCCCTGACCCCGTCCTGTATGCCGTGGTGCTCACCTTCCTGAGCATCAACCGCTTCCTGCTCGCCGCGCTGTCCGCCGGGCTGCCCCACGTGGTCGACCCCGCCCACCTCGTGGCTGCGAACGCGGTGACCCCCACACTGGGCACCGCCGCCTACCTCGTGGGCGGCGGGATCGCCTACGCCGCCCGGCTGACCGGCGCGGGCCACCCGGTGCTGGTGCTGGTCGTCGCCGGGCTGCTCGCCGGGGCGGCGGCCCTGGCCCTGCGACTGCGGCCCACCCAGCTCGGGCCCGACCGTGAGCCGTTCACCCCGGGCACCGCCGCCGGCATCGTCGAGGTGGGTCGCGACCTGGTGCGCGGCCTGCGGCACCTGCGCTCACGGCATACCGCCGCGAACGCCCTGGGCGCGATGACCGGCCACCGGCTGCTCTTCGGGGTGTCGACGCTGGCCACGATCCTGCTCGCGCGCAACTACTTCGGCGACGGCTCGAGCGAGCGCGGGCTGACCGTGCTGGGGTGGGTGCTCGGCGCCGGGGCCGCGGGGTTCCTGGTCGCCGCCCTCGTCACGCCCTGGTGGGTGCGCCGCCGCCACGACCCGACGACCGTCGTCGCGCTGGCCCTGACCGGGGCGGGGCTGGCCACCGCCGCCCTCGTGCCAGTCCTCGCGCTGCCCGTGCTGCTGGCGGCAGCCGCGGTCATCGGGTGGGCCGGGCAGAGCCTGAAGATCTGCGTGGACACCCTGGTGCAGCGCGATGTCGACGACGCCTTCCGCGGCCGGGTGTTCAGCGTCTACGACGTGCTGTTCAACGCCGCGTTCGTCGTCGCGATCGCCGTGGCCGCGGTGGTCGTCCCGTCCAACGGTGACGCGCCGGTGATCTTCACCGTGCTGGCCGTGGCCTACCTGGCCCTGTCCTGGGCCTATCGGCGCGCCAGCGTGCGCCAGCGCTCCTGAGGCGCCCTCAGCCCGCGGCCTCCGGCTGCTGCGCCCACCAGGCGAGCAGCTCCTCGCGGGCGGCGTCCTCCCCGATCGGCCCCCGGTCCAGCCGCACGGCCAGCAGGTGCTTGTACGCCCGACCCAGCAGCGGCCCCGGCCGGATGCCGAGCACCTCGGCGATCTGGTTGCCGTCGAGCTCCGGGCGGACGGCGGCGAGCTCCTCCTGCTCCAGCAGGCGGGCGATGCGGGCCTCGAGCTCGTCGTAGGTGCGGGACAGGCGCTGGGCCTTGCGGACGTTGCGCGTGGTGCAGTCGGAGCGCGTCAGGCGGTGCAGGCGCGGCAGCAGCGGCCCGGCGTCGGTGACGTAGCGACGCACCGCCGAGTCGGTCCACTGGCCCTCGCCGTAGCCGTGGAAGCGCAGGTGCAGCTCGACCAGGCGGGAGACGGCCTTGACCGTGTCCTTGTCGAAACGCAGGGCGCGCAGCCGCCTGGCGGTCATCTTGGCTCCGACGACCTCGTGGTGGTGGAAGCTGACCCCGCCGCCGGGCTCGAACCGGCGGGTCGCCGGCTTGCCGATGTCGTGCAGCAGCGCGGCCAGGCGCAGCACCAGGTCGGGGCCGGGCACCGACTCCTCCGGGCCGTCCGGCGGCCCCTCGAGCGCTATCGCCTGCTCCAGCACGATGAGGGAGTGCTCGTAGACGTCCTTGTGCCGATGGTGCTCGTCGAGCTCGAGCTTCAGGGCGGGCAGCTCGGGGAGCATCTGGTCGGCCAGCCCGGTGTCGACCAGCACCCGCAGCCCGGCCCTGGGCTCCGCCGAGAGCAACAGCTTCTCCAGCTCCACCCGGATCCGCTCGGCCGAGATGATCTCCAGCCGCCCGGCCATGTCCCGGAGCGCCGCGTCGACCTCGGGGGCCAGGCTGAAGCCGAGCTGGGCGACGAACCGTGCCGCCCGCATCATGCGCAGCGGGTCGTCGGCGAAGGACTCCTGCGGCGTGCCCGGCGTGCGCAGCACCCGCGCGGCCAGGTCGGCGAGGCCGTCGTGCGGGTCGACGAACTCCAGCGTCGGCAACCGCAGCGCCATGGCGTTGACGGTGAAGTCGCGGCGCACCAGGTCGTCGGCGAGGTTGTCGCCGAAGGCGACCTCGGGCTTGCGGCTGGTGCGGTCGTAGGCGTCGGCGCGGTAGGTCGTCACCTCGATCGTGGTGTTGCCCTTGCGCGCACCGATCGTGCCGAACGCCCGCCCGACGTCCCAGTGGGCGTCGGCCCACCCCCGCAGGACCTTCTCGGTCTGCTCCGGCGTGGCGTCGGTGGTGAAGTCCAGGTCTGGCGAGGTGCGGCCGAGGAAGGCGTCCCGCACCGGGCCACCGACCAGCGCCACCTCGTGCCCGGCCGCGACGAAACGCTCCCCCAGCTCGGTGAGCAGCGGCAGGACGGGAGCGAGGCGGCGCACGGCCTCCTGCAGGAGGGAGCTGGGTCGGGCGGTGGAGGACACGAGACTCAAGGGTAGGTGACGGCTCGTGACGGGCGACCGCCCGCGCTGACAGGTAGGGTCATCGCAGCGCTGGCTACAGTGACGGGGTGACTTCCCCGGACCCTCGGCCGACCCGGCTGCCACGCCGGTTGCCGGCCGTGGAGGAGACCTCCGCCGGCGGGGTGGTCATCGACGTCCAGGACGGTTCGGCCCGGATCGCCGTCATCGCGCGGCGCAACCGGGCCGGTCGGGTCGAGTGGTGCCTGCCCAAGGGACACATGGAGCCGGGCGAGTCCCTGCCCGAGACGGCGGCCCGTGAGGTCGCGGAGGAGACAGGCATCATCGGCCGCGTGATCGAGTCGCTGGGCACCATCGACTACTGGTTCTCCACCCCGGACCGGCGCATCCACAAGGTGGTGCACCACTTCCTGCTCGAGGCCACCGGAGGCGAGCTGAGCATCGACGGCGACCCCGACGCCGAGGCCATCGACGTCGCGTGGGTCGCGCTGGACGCGGTCCACGAGCACCTCACCTTCCCCAACGAACGCCGCATCGCCCAGGCCGCCTGGGAGCGGCTGGCGGGCTCCGCGTGACGCGACGGCAGGACACGCACATGTGGACGCAGGTACGCCGGGTGGTCACCGCTGCCCTCGTGGCCGCCGCCGTGGTGGCCCCCGCCGCGGCCTCCGCGGCCGCGGCCACGCACAGTGCCGCACCCGGGGCGGCCCCCGCCGCGACGGGGCCCCGGGTGACGGTGCAGCTGGACGCCCTCAGCCCCCAGGTCGCCCGGCCCGGCCAGGCGGTGACCGTGCGCGGCACGATCCGCAACACCGGTGGCGGGCCCTTGACGCACCCCACCGTGGTGGCCCGGCTGCGCACCGACGGCCTCGGCAACCGCGAGCAGGTGACGTCGTGGGCCCAGGGCTCACGCGAGGTCACCCCGGGGCCCGTGGTCGCCCACCAGGCGCTCAAGGCGTCCCTGGGCGCCGGCCAGACGGCGGCGTTCTCCCTGACGATCCCGGCACCAGCGGTGTCCAACCCCTCGGCTTTCGCGGCGCTGCCCCTGGCCATCGAGGCCACTCCAGCCGGCGCCGACACCCCCGTGGGCACCTCGCACACGTTCCTGCCGTGGTACCAGCGCAAGGAGTTCACCCCCCTCTCCCTGGCCTGGCTGGTCCCGCTGACCCTGGACCCCGACCCGGCCCTGTTCGGGGCGCCTGGTCCCGCGCGGACGCGGGCCTGGCAGCAGGCGATCGGCCCCGGCTCGCGGATCGACCGGCTGATGACCGGCACCCAGGCCGGTCGGGTCACGTGGTTCGTGGACCCGGCCGTGCTCGGGCCCCCGGACGGCGCGACCACGACCCCTCCGCCGCCCAGCCCCACGTCCACCCCCACACCGACGTCGACACCGACGGGAGGGACCGGTCCGGTCACCCCGCCGGCCGATGCCGTCACCACGTTGACGGCCTCGCTGGGAAGCCGCCTCGCTGCGGCCGGCGCGGCCCACCCCTTGTGGGCGCTGCCCTACTCGGACCCCGACCTGGCGGCCACGCTCGGGCTCTCGCCCGGTGACCCCAGCGTGGCCACCGTGATGGCCACTCCGGACCAGCTCGGCGCTGCGGTCGGCCACCACGTCCGCGACGACATCGCCTGGCCGGTCGACGGCCGGATGACACCGGCCCGGGAGTCGGGGCTGCGCAGCCTGTTCCGGGGCAACGGGCTCACCGCCGGAGTCGTGTCGGCGTCCTCGCTGCCGGTCACCAATGACGGGGTCACGCCGAGCGCGGGGCGGCGTACCGCCGACGGCCTGCCGCTGCTGGCCTACGACGACCGGCTCAGCTCGTTGCTGGGCGCCACCAGCTCGCCCCAGGAGACGCCTGCGGTCATCGAGCGCTTCCTCGCCGAGACGATCACGATGCTGCAGGAGCGTCCCTCGGTGCGGCGCTCGGCGCTCGTGGCCGCGTCGCGGTCCTTCGCCGGCGACCCGACGAGCGTGGCCGCGCTGCTCAAGGCAACCGCCGCGGCACCGTGGCTGACCACCGTCAGCACCACCGACGTGGTGCACGAGGCGGTGGACGCCGAGACCGAGGCGGGCGCTGCCGTCGCGGCCCGACGGTCCGCCGACGCCCTGGCCCCGGGGCGCTCCCCGCTGACCCGGGCGACGCTCGCCGAGATGCCGCAGACGCGCTCCGGCATCGAGGGGGTGGCCAGCGTGGTGGACCCCAGCCAGTTCCCGGCGGCACTGTGGCAGGACGCGACCACCCAGCAGCTCTCCTCGCGCTGGCGGGGACAGCCCCGGTCGTTCGCGACCCTCCACGACGGGATCGACGAGGCCGTCTCGGCGGTGGGCTCGGGCATTCGGGTGAACCCCGCGACCATCAACTTCCTGGCCGACCAGGGGGTCCTGCAGATCACCGTGGTCAACACCCTCGACACGCCGGTCCACGACGTGCGCCTGCACCTCGAGCCGGGCAGCCCACGGCTGCGCATCGACAACCAGCCGGAGCCGCTGCGGATCAACCGGGGCAGCCGCGTCACCGTCAAGGTGCACGTCACCGCCGTCGCGGCCGGGCTGGTCCCGGTCCAGGCAAGCCTGAGCTCGGCCAACGGGACCCGGGTCGGGCAGGGCGCCAGGGTCGACGTCAGGGTCAGCCCGACCTCAGGCTGGGTCTACTGGGTCCTCGGCGTGGTGGGCGGCCTCGTGCTCGTCCTCGGCGTCCTGCGGTCCCTGCGCCGGGGCCGCACCCGGCCCGCACTTCCCCCACAGGAGAATGTCCTGCCATGAGCGACTCCACCGCCAGCCTCGCGCGTTCCAGTGCGGTCATGGCAGCCGGCACCATCGTGTCCCGCGTCCTGGGCATGGTCCGGGCCACCATGCTCGGGGCCGTGATCGGCATGACCGGGCTGTCCGCCGACGCGTTCCAGGTGGCGAACACGCTGCCCAACCTGCTCTTCCTGCTGCTCGCGGGTGGCGTCCTCAACGCGGTCCTGGTGCCACAGCTGACGAAGGCGGCGCAGCACGCCGACGGCGGACAGGACTTCGTGGACCGTCTCCTGACCCTGTCCATCGTGGCCATGGGTGTGTTGACCCTGGTCGTGACCGCGGCCGCCGGCCTGCTGGTCCGCCTCTTCAGCCAGGGCTTCTCCCCCGAGACCATGAACCTGAGCATCTCGTTCGCCCTGATCTGCCTGCCGCAGGTCTTCTTCTACGGGCTCTACACGCTGCTCGGGCAGGTGCTGAACGCGCGGTCCCAGTTCGCGGCCTACATGTGGGCCCCGGTGGTCGCCAACGTGGTGTCGATCGCCGGCATGGCCATCTTCCTCACGCGCTACCCCCGCCAGCCCGACGTCTCGGCCTGGACCCCCGGCATGATCTGGCTGCTCGCCGGCACCACGACGCTGGGCATCATCGCCCAGGCGCTGGTCCTGCTCGTGCCGCTGCGCCGCGGAGGTTTCCGGTTCCGACCGCGCTGGGGCTTCCGCGGCGTCGGCCTGCGGTCCTCGTCCACGGTGGCGGGCTGGACCTTTGCCGCGCTCGGCGTCTCCCAGGCGTCGTTCATCGTCACCTCGAAGGTGCTGACCCGGGCCACGAGCCTCAGCGCCGCGCAGCACCTGCACGAGCCGGGGCTGACCGCCTACAGCAACGCCTTCCTGCTGTTCATGCTGCCCCACTCCCTGGTCACCGTGTCCCTGGTGACCGCCCTGTTCACCCGGATGAGCAAGGCTGCCAACACCGGTGACCTCGCGGAGGTCCGCGGGGACGTCAGCCGGGGCATGCGGCTCACGGCGGTGGCCACCGTCCCGGCGACCGTGGCCAGCTTCGTGCTCGGCACCGCGCTCGTCGGCACCCTGTTCTTCAAGAACTCCGAGGCGGACGTGCACGCCACCACCGTGGTGATGGTGGCGATGATGGCCGGCCTCGTGCCGTTCGGGACGCTCTACCTGCTGCAGCGGGTCTACTACGCGTTCGAGGACGCCCGGACCCCGTTCATCCTGCAGCTCGTCTGCAGCGGCGTCGGCACCGCGATCAGCCTCGTCGCGCTGACCCTGCCCGTCGCCTGGATGGGCATCACGGTGGGCCTCGGCCAGACGGTGAGCAACCTCGCGGGCGCGGCGATCGGCCTGGTCTGGGCCCGCCGGCGCCTGGACGGCCTGCCCCTGCGCCCCGTCGCGCGCACGTACGCCCGTCTGGGCGTCGCCGCCCTGGTGGCCGGCGGCGCGGCATACCTGGTCCGCCTCGGGGTGGAGTCCGTGGTCCCTGGGCGGGTCGAGAACGTCGTCACCCTCGTCCTTGCCGGTCTGGTGTTCGGCGCCGTCTACCTGGTGCTGGCTCGGGCGCTGCGCGTGCGCGAGGTGGAGGAGCTGCTCGGACCGGTCATGTCGAAGGTGCGTCGCCTCGTCCCTGGAGCCTGACGCCCACCTAGGATGTGGGCCAGACCGATGGACACGACGAGGGGAGCTGCCGAGTGCACGGCCTGGGCCCGGGGACGATCGTGGGGGACCGTTACACCGTGCAGCGACGGCTGTCCCGGTGGCGCGACCGCGCCCGGTGGACCGCCCACGACACCACGCTCGAGCGTGACGTCAACCTGACCGTCTTCCCGAGCGACCACCCCAACGCCGACGCGGCCATGGACGCGGCACGCCGGGCGGCCGGTGTCGAGGACTCCCGGCTGGTGCGGGTCCTCGACGTCGGGGTCCAGGACGAGTTCGCGTGGATCGTCGAGGAGGCCCTGCCCGGGGCACGCTCCGTCGCCGCCCTGCTGGAGCAGGGCGGGCTGCCCGCCGAGGAGGTCCGCCGGGTCACCGGCGA
>DASSPC010000319.1:0-12776 GCA_035699865.1 Oryzihumus sp.
CTCGATGTGACCGCTGGAGCCGCTGCAGCTGGTGTAGTTGGCCGAGTCGAGGGTCTGGTCGCACACACGGCCGATGACGATCTGGGTCCACCCACCGTTGTGCGAGGCCGCACCGGAGACGAGGGACTGCAGGTTCGCCAGCGTCACCGTCGAGGGCGCGTAGGCGCGGGTGGCGAACCAGTTCGCCGGGGGCAGCGTCTCGGCGTAGGTCGCCCCGGTGGCCGACAAGCCGCCGGCGGTCCGGGCGTTGCCGTAGCCGCAGCTCTTGACCACGGCCTGGACGGTCGCGTTGTTGGCGCCGCCGGGGTAGGCGAACGCCGCCGGGCTCAGCCCGTGGGAGATCAGGGCGGCCCGGTCATTGCAGACCTGGTTCGTCGGGTTGGGGTCGGTGGTCAGGTTGGTGGCGTTGACGGTCTTGCCGCCGATGTCCTGCCCGTCGGCGGCCAGGGTGCCGAGCTGGGCCCACGTCATGAAGCTGGCGCCACCACTGACGGTGCCGGAGTTGACGAAGAACGTCGCCTTGGCGCCGTGCGGCTGCAGCGCTCGGGTGTAGCCGAGCGTGTACTGGCTGATCGAGCCGTTGTCGAAGGTGAGGGTGACCCGGGTCTGCGGGGCCGCGACGACCGGCGTGGCCGAGACCATCGTCATCCCCAGCGTGAGCGCACACGGCACCACGACCCAGGGCAGCCAGCGCCGCCTTCGCGTGCTCATCCAGCGCCACCGCGACGGGCGCGCCAGCGCGTCGGACCTGACGAGACGACCATCTCGGCTGCGAACCACCGGACCACCTCGCTCCTCGTGACGGCCCGCCATGAGCCGCCATCGAGCCCTCCCCGACGACAGGGAGGGCCCTCGTCAGAAACCGTAGGAAGAGAAGGCGGCGCTGCCCTCGGCCAATCGATGGACGCGCGCGCGTCAAATGATGGAGAACTAGTCCCCGGCGCGTAGGTGAACGAAAAGCCTTGAGCGGCAGAAGGATTCGCCGGTCCGTCCAAAACCCGTAGGCAGATACACAGTGGATCTGGAGCCATAACCCACAAATTCAGTAGGAAATCTACGACATCTGATGCTCCAGCCGCATGAGTCCCACTTCGACCTCTTGCCGGATCCGGCTTCCACCACTGGGACCGAAGGTGGGTCCTGCGCCCGAACGCGCTTCGGTCGCTCGGCCCTCAGGGGATCGATCGGGAGGTAGTCATGACGAGCAGCTCTGCATTGCGCGTAGGCGTAGTTGGTTGCGGTTACTGGGGATCCAAGCACGTCCGCGTCCTGCAGTCGCTCGACGACGTGAGCCAGGTCGTCCTGGTCGACGGGCGCACCGACCGGGTCAACGCCCTGATGCGCGGATTCCCCGGCGCCCGCGCCTTCGCGGACCTGCCCGGTGCGCTGCCCGAGGTCGACGCGGTCGTCATCGCGACCCCACCGACCACCCACACCCCGCTCGCCCTGGCCGCCATCGCGGCGGGCAAGCACGTGCTCGTCGAAAAGCCCTTGGCCACAACGGCATCCGATGCACGTCAGCTGGTGACCGCGGCCAGGGATGCCGGCGTGACCCTCATGGTGGGACACACCTTCGAGCACAACGCCGCCGTGGACAAGCTGCGCAGCCTGGTGCAGCAGCGCGAGCTGGGTGACGTCTACAACATCGACACGGCGCGACTGAACCTCGGCCTCTACCAGAGCGACGTCAACGTGATCTTCGACCTCGCGCCGCACGACATCTCGATCATCAACCGCGTCCTCGGCACGACGCCGACCTACGTCCACGCCTGGGGCGCCCGCCACGCCAACAGCCGGCACGAGGACGTGGCCTACCTGCGCCTGTTCTACCCGGACCTCGCCGTCTCCGCCAACATCCATGTCAGCTGGCTCGACCCGTGCAAGGTCCGCCGGGTCACCGTCGTCGGCAGCCGCAAGATGGCCGTCTACGACGACCTCGCCGTCGACGAGCGGATCCGGGTCTTCGACAAGGGGGTGACCCCACCGGTCGACGACCAGGACCTCACCCAGCCCCCGATGACCTACCGCCACGGCGACATCACCGTGCCCCACCTCGACTTCGAGGAGCCGCTGATGGTCCAGGACCGGCGGTTCCTGGAGAGCATCCGCACGGGCGAGCGCCCGCTGACCAGCGGCGAGAACGGGCTCGCCGTCGTCGAGGTCCTCGAGGCCCTGCAGATCTCCATGCGCGAGGGTCGCCCGGTGCACCTGTCCGAGCTCGCCGAGCCCGGGGCGCCCCGGCGACGCGTCACCAGCAAGAGCGACCTGGTGGGCTCGGCATGACGGCCACGACCAACCGGGCCACCTCCGTGCGGGTCCCCTTCGCGGACCTGCAGGCCCAGACGGCAGAGGTGCGGCCGGCACTCGAGTCGGCCTGGCACGACCTGCTCGACACCAGCCGCTTCGTCGGCGGGGCGACCGTGGAGAGGTTCGAGCACGAGTGGGCCGACTACTGCGGCACCGGGTTCGCGGTGTCCGTGGGCAACGGGACCGACTCGCTGACGCTGATCCTGCGGGCGCTGGGCATCGGCCCCGGCGACGAGGTGCTGGTGCCCACCAACACCTTCATCGCCACCGCCGAGGCCATCGTCCTCGCCGGCGCGACGCCCCGGTTCGTCGACGTGCTGCCGGGCACGCTGCTGGTCGACCCGGCCCAGGTCGAGGCCGCGCTGACCCCGCGAACTGCAGCCGTGATCGCGGTGCACCTGTTCGGCCAGATGGCGGACCTGACCGCGCTGGCCGAGGTGGCCGCCCGCGCCGGTATCGCGCTGGTCGAGGACGCTGCCCAGGCGCACGGCGCGACCTGGGAGGGACGGCGCGCGGGCTCGGTCGGTGTCGCCGGCAGCTTCTCCTTCTACCCCGGCAAGAACCTCGGCGCCAACGGCGACGGCGGGGCCATCACCACCTCCGACGAGCGCCTGGCCGCCCGGCTGCGCTCGATGCGTGACCACGGACGCTCCGAGTCCGACCGCTACGTCCACGACCTCGTCGGCACCAACAGCCGCCTCGACGCCATCCAGGCCGCGGTGCTGTCGGCCAAGCTGACGCGGCTCGACGACTGGACCGCGGCCCGCCGGCGCGCGGTCGCCCTCTACCGCGAGGAGCTGCCCGGGACGCTGCAGCTGGTGGACGAGGCACCGCAGGCGCGGGGCGTCCACCACCTGGCCGTGGTGCGCACCCCGCACCGCGAGGAGGTCATGGCCGGGCTCGCCGCCGCCGGGATCGAGACCGGCATCCACTACCCGGTGCCGTGCCACCTCCACGAGCCCTACCGGGAGTTCGCGCCCGAGGCCCTGCCGGTGGCCGAGGAGGCCGCACGCGAGATCCTCTCGCTGCCGATGTTCCCGCACCTCACCGCAGACCAGGTCTCCTTCGTCTGCGAAGCGCTGCGGGCCAGCCGTGCGATGGACGCGCCATGACGGCCCAGCTCGCCCCCGTCACCGGTGACGGCATCGGCCCCAACTGCCAGGCCGAGCACGGCGTCGTCCTCGGGCACCCGGTCCACAGCGGCCCGTGCGACCGGCTGGTGCTGGGCCCCGACGCCTACCTGCGCAGCGGGACCGTCCTGTACGACGGCACCCGCATCGGCTCCGGCTTCGAGACCGGGCACCACGTCGTGGTCCGTGAGCGGTGCACCATCGGGGACCGCGTGTCCATCTGGACGGGGACGGTGGTCGACTACAGCTGCCGGATCGGTGACGACGTCAAGATCCACACCAACTGCTACGTGGCGCAGTACACCGAGATCGGCGACGGGGCGTTCCTCGCGCCGGGCGTCAGCCTGGCCAACGACCTGTACCCCGGCCAGGACGCCTCGCGGGAGGTGATGTCCGGGCCGTGGATCGGTCCCGGCGCCCAGCTCGGCGTCAACGTCACGGTGCTGCCCTTCGTGCGCATCGGCGCCGGCGCCCTCATCGGCGCCGGGTCGGTGGTGACCCGGGACGTCGAGCCCGGTGTCGTGGCGTACGGCAACCCCGCGCTGCCCCGTGGTGAGGTGGCGGGCCTGCGCTCGGTCGGCGACCGGGTCGAGGCGCTGACGGGGTCCGCCAGCCGGTTCCGGCTGGCACGCCCGGCGCTGCGGCCGCTGCCCGAGCCGACGTGACAGGCCTGCGGTGAGGCGCCCTGCCAGCCTGAGAAGGCCTGTCCTCGACGCGGTCTCGCGAGAGGAGGACAAGCTCGTCCAGCGCCGCCCGCAGACCGGACGGACGGCATACCGCTCGGCGAAGCGGTGCCTGGACCTGACCGTCGCCGCGACCGCGCTGGTCCTGCTCTCCCCCGTCCTCGGACTGGCCGCGCTGCTGGTGCGGCGCAGCTCGCCCGGGCCGGTGCTGTTCCGCCAGACCCGCGTCGGGCTGGGCGGCCAGCCGTTCACGATGCTGAAGTTCCGCACCATGGTCGACGGGTGCAGCGACGAGCTCCACCGGGACTACGTGCAGCGGCTGCTGGACCCGGACCAGCCCGCGCCCGAACCGGCGGGCACCGTCTACAAGCTGGAGAACGACCCCCGGCTCACCTCCGTGGGCCGGATGCTGCGACGCACCAGCGTCGACGAGCTCCCGCAGCTGCTCAACGTCCTGCGCGGCGACATGTCGCTCGTCGGCCCGCGCCCGGTGCTGCCCTGGGAGGCCGCGCTGCTGGGCAAGGAGTACGGCCCGCGCTTCGACGTGCCCGCCGGCATGACCGGCCTCTGGCAGACCAGCGGCCGCAGCCGCCTGACGATGCGCGAGGCGCTCGACCTCGACCTGGAGTACGTGCGGCGGCGCGGCCTGCTGCTGGACCTGGTGCTGCTGGCCCGGACCGTGCCCGCGCTGCTCCGCCCCGGGGACGCCGAATGAGACGCCCCAGCGCTCGCTCCAGCCCCAGCTCGGCCGAGGACGCGGCCGGCGACTCGGTCACCGTCGCCGGCTGGACCGTCGTCAGCCGGGTCACCGGGCTGGTCCGCATCGCCGCCATCGGCGCGGTGCTCGGCCCCACGGTGCTGGGCAACACCTTCCAGTTCACCAACTCGCTGCCGAACCTGCTCTACTACGGCCTGCTCGGCGGCTCCCTGTTCACCTCGCTGCTCGTGCCGGCGCTGGTGCACCACGTCGACGGCCACGACCGCGCCGCCGCGGAGCGGATCGCCGGAGGCTTCCTGGGGATCGCGATGACCGCCCTGCTGGTGGTCGTGCCGCTGGCGCTGCTGCTGGGCCCGGCCCTGCTGGCGGCGATGGCGCCCCACGGCACGGGCACGGCGCAAGGGCAGGAAGGCGTCGCGCGCCTGCTGTTCCTCATGTTCGTCCCGCAGGTGTTCTGCTACGCCGTCGTCGGCACCGCCACCGCCACGATGAACGCCCACCGGCGCTTCGCCCTGGCCGCGGCCGCCCCGGCGATGGAGAACGTCGGCATCATCGTGGTCCTCGCCGTGACCGCCGCCCTCATGGGTCAGGCCCCGGCCCGGCTCGACGCCGTGCCCGACGGCGAGCTGCTGCTGCTCGGCCTGGGGACCACGGCCGCGGTCGCCGCCCACGCCGCCCTGCAGTGGTGGGGCGCCCGGCGGGCCGGGGTCACGCTCCGCCCCAGCGCCGGGTGGCGTGAGCCCGAGGTGCTCGCGGTGATCCGGCGGGCGCTGCCGTCCCTGGGGCAGGCGGGCGTGCTCGCGGTGCAGATGGTGGTCCTGCTCGCGGCCGCGAACCACGTGCGCGGAGGTGTCGTCGCCTTCCAGATGGCGCTCAGCTTCATCTACCTCGCGATCGCCATCGGGGTGACCCCCATGGCGGTCAGCGCGCTGCCCTGGCTGTCCCGCCTGTTCGTGCGCGAGCAGCCCGGGGAGTTCCGGGACATGTTCACCCGGTCGCTGTCGCTGTGCCTGTTCGTGGCCGTGCCGGCCGCGGTGGGGTCGATGCTCCTCGCGTCGCAGCTGTCCCGGGTCGTCGCCGTCGGCCGCATGGGCTCCGACGCGGGGGTCGCCGCCATCACGGCCTGCCTGGTCGCCCTGGCCACGTCGATCCTGGGCACGGCCGTCTTCCAGATGTGCAGCTACTCCTCCTACGCCCGCAAGGACACCCGGGCCCCGCTGGTCGGCGCCGTGGTCCAGGTGCTCGTGTGCCTGGCCGGCACCGCGCTGTCGCTGGCGCTGCTCGACGGGCTGTCCCTGCTGGCCGGCCTGGGCGCGGCCTACTCGGCCGGCTCGGTGGCCGGCGCGCTCACGTTGTGGCTGCGCTTCCACGGGCACGCCCACCCCGGCCGCGCCCGGCTGCTCCCCTCCGTGGCCCGCACCCTGGCCGCGGCCGGCGCCATGGCCGTGCCGGTGTGGCTGGCCAGCCGCGCCCTGTCGGCGGCACTGACCGGCCAGGCGGGGGCGGCGCTGACCGTGCTCGTCTCCGCCGTCCTGGGCATCGGCACGTATGCCGCCGTGTCCTCCGCCCTGCGCGCCCCCGAGCTCGGGCTGCTGCTGCGCAGCGTCACCCGGCGGGGCCGCCTGCGGGGTGAGCTGACATGAGCCTCGCCGTCGACCTGCACCGCACCGTGGTGCAACGCGCCGTGGCCCGCGCCTGGCCCCTGCTGCTGCCGGTGCCTGCCGCCCTCGCGGCGTGGCTGGGCGTGACCCAGCCCCGCGTGGCCGTGGCCCTGGCACTGGTCGCCGCCGTGGTGGTGACGGTCGCACTGCGGCCGGCCGTCGCGGCATACGCGCTGATCGTCGTGACCCCGCTGACCGCCGGGATCGACCGCGGCTCGGCCATCCCGATGCTGCGCCCCAACGAGGCGATGGCCGCCCTCGTCGGTGGTGCGCTGGTCCTGCGCTGGCTGGTCACCGCGCGCGAGGGCCAGCGGCTGCGGGTGCGGCTCACCCCGATCGAGGGGTCGCTGCTCGCCATGGCGGTGGCCAGCTCGGTCCTGCCCCTGCTGTTCATGGAACTGCGGCAACGGCCGATCACCTCCGACGACCTCCTCTACGCCCTGGTGATGTGGAAGTTCGCCGCGGTCTACCTCATCGTCCGGGTGAGCATCCGGACCGAGCACCAGGTCCGGTGGTGCCTGCGGCTGTCCATCGGGGTGGCCGCCGTCGTCGCCGTCATCGCGATCTTCCAGGCGCTGGGCCTGTTGCACGTGCGGGAGGTCCTCTCGACCTACTTCGTGCCCAACGGCAACGTCGGCGCGCTGGCCAACCCCCGGGGCGGCGCCACCCTGGCGCTGCCCGCCGCCGTCGCCGACGTCATGATCTACAACCTCGCCGTGCTGGTCGGCCTCTCGCGCCGGACCCACCACGCGAAGGTGCTGGCGTGCTTCGGGGTGCTGTTCGTCATCGCGGCGGTCTCGGCCGGCGAGTTCTCCAGTGCCCTCGGCCTCGTCATCGGCGCCGTCGTCGCCGCGATCATCGTGCGCCGGCCCCGGATGCTGCTGCTCGGCCTGCCGCTCGGCGCCCTGGCCGCGCTCGTGGCCTGGCCGATCATCGCCGTCCGGCTCACCGGTTTCGGCACCGCCTCTGGCCTGCCGGACAGCTGGCAGGGCCGGCTGCGCAACCTGCAGAGCTACTTCTGGCCCCAGCTGACCGACCCCGGCAACCTCCTGCTCGGCGTGCGCCCGAGCGCCCGGGTCGTGGTGCCGTCCCAGGCCACCGGCTACGTCTGGATCGAGAGTGGCTACACCTGGCTCGTCTGGGGCGGCGGCGTCCCGCTGCTGCTCGCCTTCGTGTGGTTCGTGTGGGCCTCGATCCGGCACGCGGGTGCGGTCAGCCGGGCCCGGCACGACGCCGTGGGCGCGGCTGCGACCGGCCTGCTCGTCGGCGTGGTCGTCATGACCGTGCTGATGCTCTTCGACCCCCACCTGACGTACCGCGGGGCCGCGGACGCCTTGTTCATCCTTGCCGCCCTCGCCCAGACCGGGCAGGGCCAGGGTTCCCCTCCCGCCCCGGAGGCGGCCAACACTGAGGAAGCGGTGGCGACATGACACTCACCCAGCTGCCCGGCGGCGGAGCCGTCGAGGACCGGCCGCGCAACCTGCTGCGCGCCCATGCCGGGCTCATCCTGGCGTTCACCGCCGTCGTCGGGCTCGGCGCGGCGGCGTACAGCCACACCCAGACGCCGTCGTACACCTCGGTCGCCCGGGTCATGGTCGAGGCCCAGATCCTGCCCAACGGTGGGGCGGCCCCGGCACCGGACATGGGCACCGAGAAGGCGCTCGCGCTCTCCAGCGCCGTGGCGGCCGAGGCGGCGGACCAGTTGCAGCAGTCGCCGGCCGACGCCTCGCACGGCCTGGACGTGGCCGTCCCCGTGGACACGCACGTCCTCGAGTTCCGGGCCACCGAGGACACGCCCGAGGCGGCCCAGCGCACCGCGGACGCGTTCTCCAGCGCCTACGTCGACTACCGCGCCACGGTCGACAGCGGCAGCGGCCGGCCGGTCCCGCAGAAGGCGCAGGTCATCTCCCCGGCCACGGAGCCCACCGCGCCGGCCGGACCCAGCGCCCTGCTCCAGGTCGGGGCCGCGGTCCTGCTCGGGCTGACCCTGGCGATCGGCGCGGCGGCCCTGGCGGACCGCTGGGACCGGCGGGTGCGCGGGGCCGGACGCCTGGCGGCGCTCACCGGCGCACCCGTGCTCGCGGTCCTGCCCCGTCCGCGGGTCAAGGGCGCGCGCCGCCTGGTGCTGACGTCCAGCCCCGAGTCCTCCGTCGCGGAGTCCTACCGCTTCCTGCGCACCCGGGTCCTCGACCCCATGCTGCCGTTGGGCAGCACGACCGTGGTCGTCTCGTGTGCCGATGACCGGGACCGTGAGGCCCGGGACGTGGTGGTCGCCAACCTCTCCGCGGCCGCCGCGGAGAACGGCTGCACCGTGGCCCTCGTGACCGACCCCCCGTCCCGCTCGGCCCTGGAGGGGCTGCTCGGCGCGGGTGTGCCGCGGCTCGAGCTGTACGACGCGGCGGGGCTCGGCCCGTCCCTGCACGAGCTGACGCAGACCCACGACCTGGTCCTGGTGCAGGCCGCCCCGGTGACCGCGTCCGCGGCCACCATCGGCGCCCTGCGCCAGGGCGACCTGGCCATCCTGGTCGCCGACACCAGGCTGTCCGACCGCGAGGCGGTCCGTGCCGCCCACCGCCTGGCCCGGGAGGCCTCGGTCGGGCCGGTGTGGAGCCTGCTGACCGCCGGCTGCAGCGCCCGGCGGGCCGGGGTGCGGCGCCGCGGCCCGCGCCACGCCGTGGTGCCCGCCGAGGAGTCCCGGCAGCTGGCACGCGTCGCCGACGAGGCCGGGCACAAGGGGGTCGCGTGAGGCGGAGGGCGCGCCGGCACGTCCTGCTCGTCGTCGAGAACGTCCCCCTCGCGCGGGACCACCGGCTGCGCAAGCAGGCGTCGTCCCTGCACGCGGCCGGCTACGAGGTCACGGTCATCTGCCGACGCGACGCCGGCAACGTCCTGCCCGGGGTGCGGGTCCTGGACTACCCCGCGCCACCGGACGGGCGCAGCCGCCTGGCGTTCGTGCGGGAGTACGGCTGGTCGTGGCTGATGGCCGCTGCCCTGGCGTGGCGGGTCTGGCTGACCCGGCCGTTCGGGGTCATCCAGGTCTCCGGCACCCCCGACATCTACTTCACCCTCGCCGCACCGTTCCGGCTGCTCGGGGTGACGGTGGTCCAGGACCAGCGCGACCTGTCCCCGGAGGTGTACGTCGCGCGGTACGGCGGCGCGGGCGGGCTGGTGCACCGGCTGCTGCTGGCCTGCGAGCGGACCAGCTTCCGCCTCGCCGACCGCGTCGTGACCGTCAACGAGACCCTGCGCGCCGTGGTGACCGGGCGCGGCGGGCTGCCCGACGAGGACGTCATCGTGGTGGGCAACGGCCCGCGGCTGGAGCGGGTGACCCCGGCCCGCGAGCCGCGCCCCGGCGGGGCCGTGTGCTGCTGGGTGGGCCTGATGGGCCCCCAGGACCGGCTCGACCTCCTGGTCGAGGCCCTGGCCGTGCTGGTCCACCAGCGCGGGCGCACAGACCTCCGGGCCGTCCTCATCGGCGACGGGGAGTCCCGGCCCGACACCGAGGCGCTGGTGGAGCGGCTCGGCCTGCGTGCGCACGTCGAGCTCACCGGCTGGCTCGACGAGGCCGAGGTCTTCGCCCGGCTCGCCGCGGCCGACGTCGGCCTGGAGCCCAACATGGGGCCGGAGGTCAGCCCCGTGAAGGTGATGGAGTACATGGCTTCCGGGCTGCCGTTCGTCGCGTTCGACCTGCGCGAGACGCGGGCCCTGGGTGGGGACGGCGGCCGTTACGCCACCCCCGGGGACGTCGCCGAGTTCGCCGCCGCCATCGACGCGCTGACCCGCGACCCGGGGCTGCGGGCGCGGCTGGGCGCCGCGGGCCAGCAGCGGGTCCGGGACCGCATCGCGTGGGAGCACCAGGAGGCGGCGTACCTGCGGCTGTTCGCCAGCCTGCTGCCACTGCGCCCGGCCGCAGTGGAGGTGCCGGCATGACCCGGCCCGCGCACGTCACGCCCCTGCGCCGGGCCCGTCACCTGGCCCGCGTCCACCTCTCGGAGAGCCCCACGCTCTACCTGCCGATCGCGCGCCGTCGCTACCCCGGGCCGAGCCCCGAGGTCATCAGCGGCGCGACCGAGATGGTCATCGACGGCTACACGCGGTGCGGCAGCACCTTCACCGTCTACGCCTTCCAGCTGGCCCAGCCACGCCCGGTGCGCCTGGCCCACCACCTGCACGCCAGCGCCCAGCTCGTGGTGGCGGCCCGGCGCGGGCTGCCGACCCTGACGGTCATCCGGGCGCCCCGCGGGGCGGTGCTGTCCCAGCTGGTCCGGGAGCCGCACGTCGACCTGCGCGACGTGCTTGTGGCCTACGCCCGCTTCTACGAAGGGCTGCTCCCCCACCGGGACGGCATGGTCGTCGGCGAGTTCCAGCAGCTGACCCATGACCTGGCCGGCGTGGTGCGCCGCGTCAACGACCGGTTCGGCACGGCCTACGCCGAGCCGTCGCTGGACGAGGAGCAGCGACGGGAGTGCACCGAGCTGGCGACCGCCCGCTCGAGCCTGTCGCCGGTGCTGCTCGGCTTCGAGTCCGGGACGGTCAGCCGCGAGCAGCTGCGTGCCGCGCGCACCACCGTCGGCGCCGGCGTGAGCTACGGCGGGACGGCCCCGACCACGCAGGCGCTGTGGGTGCCCTCGGCCGAGCGCGAGCAGGAGAAGGCCGCGCTGGGCCGGGCGTGGGAGGAGGCTTCCCCCCGACTGCGGTATCGCGCGCAGGTCGCCTACGAGCGCTTCGCCGGAGCCGACGCCCAGCCGCCCCCCTGAGGCACAGCGGGCCTGGGTGGGGCGGGGCTCGACACCCTGCGACCGCGCCTGGTCGGCCCTTGGTCGGAGCCGCGTGGGCGTGCCATGCTGGGGGCGTGGGAGGCGCGGGGGTGGTCGGTGCGCTCGGAGGCGGCGCACCCCAACCGGTCGGGGCGTTCGTCTACGCCGTCACCGACCGGCGATGGGCGTGGTCCGAGGACGTCTACCGCATCCTGGGCTTCGCCCCCGGCGAGGTCGTGCCCACCACCGAGCTGCTGCTGGCGCACCAGTACCCCGGCGATGACGAGGCCGGCACGGCGGCGGTCCAGGCTGCCCTGCGCACCGGTGCGCCGTTCAGCGTCCGCCGCCGCCTCGTCGACGTGCGGGGCGGCACCCGCACGGTGGTCCTCGTCGGCCGCGGCCGGATCCGCGACGGCGCCGTGACCGAGGTGCACGGATACGTCGTGGACGTCACCGAGGCGCTGGCCGAGGATGTCCGCGAGCAGGCGGATGCCGCCATCGAGGCCGCCCGCGCGCACCGCGGCGCCCTCGAGCAGGCCAAGGGTGCGGTCATGCTCGCGCTCGGCGTCGACGCCGACACCGCCTTCGACCTGCTGGCCGCGAAGTCGCAGGCCGCCAACGTCAAGGTGCACCGGATCGCCGAGGAGCTGATGGCGCAGATCGGGGACGCCACCCTCTCCCCCACCACCGCCGAGGCGATGACCGACTGGCTGTGCGCCGAGGCCCTGGACCTGATCGAGCGGCACCACGACACGGGCGTCAGCGCGCCGTGACGACGCCCGGGCGCCGGGTGGTTGAACCGGGCAGGGCGGGGCACCATGGGTTCAGGAGGTGGTGTCGTGTCCGCTCGCAAGGTGTTCCTCGACTGGCCCGTCATCCGACAGCTCCGAGGGAGTGACGACCTCGGCCGCGGGGCGGCGGTGCGCTCCTCCACCACCGCGTCACACCGTCCCCGGACGGAGACCGCCGACACGGTGGTGCAGAGCGTCTGCCCCTACTGCGCGGTCGGCTGCGGGCAGAAGGTGTACGTCAAGGACCGGAAGGTCGTCCAGATCGAGGGCGACCCGGACTCGCCGGTCTCGCGAGGTCGTCTGTGCCCCAAGGGATCCGCCAGCGAGCAGCTCGTCAACGGCACCGGCCGGCAGACCGCGATGCTCTACCGTCGGCCGCACGGCACCGAGTGGGAGCCGCTGGACCTCGAGACCGCGACGGACATGATCGCCGACCGCGTGGTGGCCAGCCGGGCCCGCACCTGGCAGGACACCGACGAGCACGGCCGGCCGCTCCGGCGCACGCTGGGCATCGCCGGCCTCGGCGGCGCGACGCTGGACAACGAAGAGAACTACCTGATCAAGAAGCTCTTCACCGCGATGGGCGCGATCCAGATCGAGAACCAGGCGCGCATATGACACAGCGCCACCGTCCCCAGTCTGGGGGCCTCGTTCGGTCGCGGCGGCGCCACGACGTTCCAGCAGGACCTGCAGAACTCTGACTGCATCGTCATCCAGGGCTCGAACATG
>DASSPC010000320.1:0-6431 GCA_035699865.1 Oryzihumus sp.
GAACGTCCACGCCATCAACGCCGGCTCCGGCGCCTACGGCATCGCCCAGGCGCTGCCGGGCTCCAAGATGGCCTCGGTCGGCTCCGACTGGCAGACCAGCGCGGCCACGCAGATCAAGTGGGGCCTGCAGTACATCCAGAGCCGCTACGGCTCGCCGTGCTCCGCCTGGGGCCACTCCCAGGCGATGAACTGGTACTGAGCCGCACCACGACACCGGACCCCGGACGGCAGCGCCGTCCGGGGTCCGTCATGCCCGCCGTGACCAGCCCAGGCCGGTTTGCTCACCGCGGGCCGCTCCCGGCGGCCTCGACGTGCCGTTCGACCGGCCTCAGCTGAGCAACCCGTCCGGGGTGGGCAACCTCAGGCGGGCGGCCGGGTCATCGCCAGCACGTCGAGCGCGGCGTCGAGCTGCTCCTCGGTGAGCTCGCCGTTCGCGACGTGGCCGCGGTCGAGGACGACGTCGCGGATCGGGCGCCGCTCGGCCAGGGCCTGCTTGGCCACCGCCGCGGCCGCCTCGTAGCCGATGTATCGGTTGAGCGGGGTGACGATCGCGGGCGAGCCCTGGGCCAGGTCCAGGCAGCGTTGCTCGTCGGCGGTGATGCCGTCGATGCAGCGGTCGGCCAGCAGGCGGGCGGCGTGGGCGAGAAAGGTCAGCGACTCCAGCAGGTTGCGCCCGATGACCGGCAGCATCACGTTGAGCTCGAAGGCGCCGCTCGCGCCGGCGGTGGTGATGGTCAGGTCGTTGCCGATGACCTGGGCGCAGACCATGAGGGTGGCCTCGGGGACCACCGGGTTGACCTTGCCGGGCATGATGCTCGAGCCCGGCTGCAGGTCGGGCAGGTGGATCTCGCCGAGGCCGGCCCGCGGCCCGGAGCCCATCCAGCGCAGGTCGTTGCAGATCTTGGTCAGGCTCACCGCGACCACCTTCACGGCGCCGCTGAGCGCCACCACGGCGTCCTGGGTGGACTGGGCCTCGAAGTGGTTCTCCGCCTCCCGCAGCGCCACCCCGGTCTGGGCGGAGAGGCGCTCGATGACTGCGGCCGCGAAGCCCGGCGCGGCGTTGAGCCCGGTGCCGGCTGCGGTGCCGCCCAGCGGCAGCTCGGCCACGCCCTCGGCAGCGGCCTGCACCCGGGCGATGCCGAGCTCGACCTGGCGCCGGTAGCCGGAGAACTCCTGGCCCAGCGTGACCGGCACGGCGTCCATGAGGTGGGTGCGGCCGGCCTTGACCACGGAGGCGAACTCGGCCTCCTTGCGACCGAGCGACTCCGCGAGGTGGGTCAGGGCGGGCACCAGCTCGCGCGCCACCGCCACGGCGGCGGCGACCCGGATCGCGGTCGGGAAGGTGTCGTTGCTGGACTGCCCGGCGTTGACGTGGTCGTTGGGGTGCACCGCCAGGCCGCTGCTGAGGTGCGCCAGCCGGGCCACCACCTCGTTGACGTTCATGTTGGTCGAGGTGCCCGAGCCGGTCTGGAACACGTCGATCGGGAAGTGCGCGTCGTGGCGGCCGTCGGCGACCTCCGCCGCGGCGTCGGCGATGGCGCCGGCCAGCTGCTGGTCGAGGGCGCCGAGCTCGGCGTTGACCTCGGCCGCCGCCGCCTTCACCCGGGCGAGCGCTTGCACGATCTCCGCCGGCATCCGCAGCCCCGAGATCGGGAAGTTGTCCACCGCCCGGGCGGTCTGGGCGCCCCACAGCGCCTCGGCCGGCACCCGGACCTCGCCCATCGAGTCGTGCTCCACGCGATCGGTCATGGGGCCATCATCACCCCGGCCGCGGCGGCCCGCAGGGCCGTCGTCAGAGCTTGCGCAGCCGGACCCGCCGGACGCTGTGGTCCTCGCCCTTGGCGAGGACCAGCGTGGCCCGGCCCCGGGTGGGCCGGACGTTCTCGACGAGGTTGGGGGCGTTGATGGTGTCCCAGATCCGCTCGGCGGTGGCGCGGGCCTGCTCGTCGGACAGCGCGGCATACCGGTGGAAGTAGGAGTCGGGGTCGGCGAAGGCGGTGCCGCGCAGGCGGAAGAACCGGTCGACGTACCACCGCTTGATGTCCTCGGGGCGGGCGTCGACGTAGACCGAGAAGTCGAAGAAGTCGCTGACCGACAGGCCGGTGCGGCCGTCCGCCAGGACCCGCGGTGGCTGGAGCACGTTGAGGCCCTCGATGATCAGCACGTCGGGGCGCCGCACCACGGTCCGCGCGCCGGGGACGATGTCGTAGGTCAGGTGGGAGTAGACCGGGGCGGCGACCTCCTCCACGCCCGCCTTGACCTCGGCCACGAACCGGAGCAGCGCCCGGCGGTCGTAGGACTCGGGGAAGCCCTTGCGCTGCAACAGCCCCCGGCGCTCGAGCTCGGCGTTGGGGTGGAGGAAGCCGTCAGTGGTGATGAGCTCGACCCGCGGGGTGCCCGGCCAGCGGCCGAGGAGCTCGCGCAGGATCCGCGCGGTGGTGGACTTGCCGACGGCGACCGAGCCGGCCACGCCGATGAGGAACGGCGTGCGCTCGGGCTGCTCGCCCAGGAAGTCGGTGGTGATCCGGTGCAGGCCGGAGGTGGCGCCGACGTAGAAGTTGAGCAGCCGGGAGATCGGCAGGTAGACCTGCTCGATCTCCTCGAGGTCGAGCCGGTCCCCGAGCCCGCGCAGACGGGTGACGTCGGCCTCGCTCAGGCTCAGCGGGTGCTGGTTGCGCAGCCGGGCCCACGCCGCGCGGTCGAGCTCGACGTAGGGGGAGGGCAGGCCGTGGCCTTGGGGATGGGGCACGGCGCTCATTCTGGCCGAGCAGTCCGGCGTGCGCTGCCGGGGTGGGGGTCCGGCTAGGCTGACCGCCATGTGCGGAATCGTTGGATACGTCGGCCCGAACGTCGACGGCAAGGCGCTGGACGTCGTCCTCGAGGGGCTGGCGCGGCTGGAGTACCGCGGCTACGACTCGGCGGGCGTGGCCCTGGTCACCGGTGACCACGTCTCGACCGAGAAGCGGGCCGGCAAGCTGGTCAACCTCACCGAGGCGCTGGCCAGCCACCCGCTGCCGGAGTCCTCGACCGGCATCGGCCACACCCGCTGGGCCACCCACGGCGGCCCCACCGACGAGAACGCCCACCCGCACCGCGGTGGCCAGGACGGCAAGCTCGCCCTGATCCACAACGGCATCATCGAGAACTTCCACGCCCTCAAGTCCGGCCTCCTCGCCGACGGCGTGAACTTCCTGTCCGAGACCGACACCGAGGTCGTCGCGCAGCTGCTGGCCAGGGCCTACGAGCAGACCCACGACCTGACCGCCGCGATGCAGCAGGTCGTCGGCGACCTCGAGGGGGCCTTCACGCTCCTGGCCGTGCACGCCGACCAGCCGGGCGTCGTCGTCGGCGCCCGCCGCAACTCCCCGCTGGTCGTCGGCCTCGGCCAGGGCGAGAACTTCCTCGGCTCAGACGTCGCCGCGTTCATCGGATACACCCGCAGCGCGCTCGAGCTCGAGCAGGACCAGATCGTCACGATCACGCCGGAGTCGGCCACCGTCATCAACTTCGACGGCACCTCGGCGCAGGGCAAGCACTTCGAGGTCACCTGGGACGCCGCGGCCGCCGAGAAGGGTGGCTACCCCAACTTCATGGCCAAGGAGATCAACGAGCAGCCGCACGCGGTCGCCGACACCCTCCTGGGCCGCACCGACGAGACCGGCCGGCTGGTGCTCGACGAGCTGCGCATCTCCGAGGACGACCTGCGCGCCGTCGACAAGATCGTCATCATCGCCTGCGGCACCGCCGCCTACGCGGGCATGGTCGCCAAGTACGCCATCGAGCACTGGTGCCGCATCCCGTGCGAGGTCGAGCTGGCGCACGAGTTCCGCTACCGCGACCCGGTCATCGACGAGCGCACCCTGGTCGTGGCGATCTCGCAGTCCGGCGAGACCATGGACACCCTCATGGCGGTCAAGCACGCCCGTGACCTCGGCGCCAAGGTGGTCGCCGTCTGCAACACCCACGGCTCGACCATCCCGCGCGAGTCCGACGCGGTGCTCTACACCCACGCCGGGCCGGAGATCGCCGTCGCCTCCACCAAGGCGTTCCTGGCCCAGATCACCGCCTGCTACATCCTCGGCCTCTACCTCGCCCAGCTGCGCGGCGGCACCTACGCCGACGAGGCGCAGGCGGTCATGAAGGACCTGCACGAGGTCCCCGCCAAGATCCAGCAGGTCCTCGACGGCCTGGACCGGGTCCGCGAGATCGCCCGCTTCATGGCGGACACGCGCTCGGTGCTCTTCCTGGGCCGCCACGTCGGCTACCCGGTGGCCCTCGAGGGCGCGCTCAAGCTCAAGGAGCTGGCCTACATCCACGCCGAGGGCTTTGCCGCCGGCGAGCTCAAGCACGGCCCGATCGCCCTGATCGAGCCCGGCCAGCCGGTGTTCGTCATCGTGCCCTCGCCGAGCAGCGAGCACGGCCTGCACGGCAAGGTCGTCAGCAACATCCAGGAGATCCGTGCCCGCGGCGCCCGCACCCTGGTCATCGCCGAGGAGGGCGACGAGGACGTCGTGCCGTTCGCCGACGTGGTGATCCGGGTCCCGCAGACCCCGCCGCTGCTGGCGCCGCTGGTCACCACGGTCCCGCTGCAGGTCTTCGCCTGCGAGCTGGCCACGGCCAAGGGCCTGGACGTCGACCAGCCGCGCAACCTGGCCAAGTCGGTCACGGTCGAGTGACCGTGACCGCGCCGGTGGCCGGGCGGGCCGCATGATCCTCGGCGTCGGCATCGACGTCGTCGACGTCGAGCGCTTCGGGCAGACCCTGGAGCGCACGCCCGGCCTGAGGGACCGGCTGTTCACCGAGACCGAGCGCGGCCTCGGGCTGAACTCCCTCGCCGCCCGGTTCGCCGCCAAGGAGGCCCTCGCCAAGGCGCTCGGTGCGCCTGCGGGCATGCACTGGAGCGACGCCACCGTGATGCGCGGCGACGACGGCCGCCCGCACCTGCAGATCATCGGCAGCGTGCAGGCCCGGGCCGACGCCCTGGGCGTGCACAGCCTGCACGTGTCGCTGTCGCACGACGCGGGCATCGCCTCGGCCGTGGTCATCGCCGAGGGCTGACCCGTGATCGACGCCTACGCCGTGGAGGACGTCCGGGCCGCCGAGGAGGCGGCCATGGCCGGCCTGCCGGAGGGCGAGCTGATGCAGCGGGCCGCGGCCGGGCTGACCGAGGTCGTGGCCGCGCGGGTCGCCCGCGACGGCCACGTCGTCGCGGTCGTCGGCGGCGGCAACAACGGCGGGGACGCCCTGTATGCCGCGGCGCGCCTGGCCGAGCGCGGGTTCGCCGTCGGGGTGGTCACCGTGAGCGGGCACCCGCACGCGCGCGGCCTGGAGGCCGCGCTGGCGGCCGGGGTCGAGGTCGTGGAGTCGACCGGCGCGTCCGCGGCGCCCGAGGCCGCCCGGCTGCTTGCCGCCGCCGACGTGGTGGTCGACGGCGTGCTCGGCATCGGCGGGCGCCCGGGGCTGCCGCCGGCCGCCCGCGCCGTGTTCGACCTCGTCCCCGACGAGGCGTGGCTGGTGGCCGTCGACCTGCCCAGCGGTGCCGACCCCTCCGGCCAGGACAGCAACGCCGACCGGGTGTTCGCCGACGAGACGGTGACCTTCGGCGTGGCCAAGCCGGTCCACCTGCTGCCGGCCACCGAGTCGGCCGTGGGTCGCCTGACCGTGGTCGACATCGGCCTGGCGCTCGACGCCGTCCCCGCGGTCCAGCGACTCACCCACGACGACGCCGCCCGCATGTGGCCGGTGCCCGGACCCGGCGATGACAAGTACTCCCGCGGGGTCCTCGGCGTGGTCGCGGGCGGGGAGCACTACACCGGGGCGGCGCTGCTGTCGGTGACCTCGGCGGTCTGCTCCGGCGTCGGCATGGTCCGCTACGTCGGCCCGCCCACCCCCACCGCGCTGGTGCGGGCCTCGGTGCCCGAGGCGGTCATGGGCCCCGGCCGGGTGCAGGCCTGGGTCGTCGGTCCGGGCCTGGACGCGCAGGACGACTCCGAGGCGGGACGGGCGCAGGTGGCGGCCGCCCGTGACGCCCTGGCCTCCGGCGAGCCCTGCGTCGTCGACGCCGGGGCGCTCGACCTCGTTGACGGCGTTCGCCCGACCCCGACCCTGCTGACCCCGCACGCCGGTGAGCTCGCCCGGGCGCTGAGCCGCCTCACCGGCCGGGAGGTCACCCGCGAGCAGGTCAGCGCGGCCCCGGTCGCGCACGCGCGCGAGCTGGCCGGGCTGACCGGCTGCACCGTCCTGCTCAAGGGCTCGACCACCCTGGTGGTGCCCCCGCCGGGGCAGGGCCGCCCGGTGCGCAGCCAGGCCGACGCGCCGCCCTGGCTGGCCACCGCCGGCTCCGGCGACGTGCTCGCCGGTCTGGCCGGCACCCTGCTCGCCGCCGGCCTGGACCCGCTCGACGCGGGCAGCCTGGCCGCCCTCGTGCACGG
>DASSPC010000321.1:0-2146 GCA_035699865.1 Oryzihumus sp.
TGTCGTCGACAACCTTGATGGCCGTCTGGTCATCCATTGCGTAGGCCGGGCCCCCGATCTCGGACACCCAGCGCTCCGCCTCGACGATGGTGTTCCCTGGGACGACGTCGAGATGCGGGAAGATCGAGAAGTCGACCACGCCCAGGGTGCGGTCGTCCGGCGCTGACGGCCACTTCACGAAGTCGGCACCGATCCGCGGTGTCATCACCATGCTGCCGGCGCTCACGCCGACCCAGACGATGTCCGTCAGCGACGGCAGCAGGTCGGCCATGCCGGATCGCCGCATCCAGTGGCAAAGGTACGTCGCGTCGCCACCGTCGACCAGCAGCACGTCGGCCCCCCGGACCCAGGGGATCCAACGCTCGGCCCCGATTGTTGGCAGCGTCGAGAGTTCCAGGAGGCCAAGCGACCCCCACTCGATCGACGTCAGGCCATCCCACGGGGCAACGCCGCTGACGAAGCCGCGAGCCGAGACTGGCCCACACATCGGATGGCCCCACTGTGCCGTCGGGATACAGAGGGCGGTGGACTCGCGGGTCGGTTTGCCCAGCAGCTCGACCAGCGCACCGTAGATGCTGGGGTTTGTGACCCCGCCAGACGTGAGTAGCAGCTTCAAGATGGCTCCCGGGTTCGACCGCGATGGATCGGCGCGGCCTGACGTGTAAGACGGTGGAGCGCCGACGCGAAGAATCGAGAACGATGTGTCGGCACCTCATCATGCCTGCCGGTTCAGCTCCACATCGAACGCCCGACCGCCGTCGGACAACCCGCCAACCGATACGGCGCGCGCACGGTCATCGGCACATCCGGTAAACGCGCCTGCTTGGCGCGCGGCCGTCAATAGGGACACACCCAGTTAGCGTGGATGTGGTGAGCGTGAGCAAGCCCCGTCTGACTCACCTTGAGGAGACGACCAACCGCCCCTGCAGCCTGCAGGGGCGGTTCGTGGCTTGGCGGCTCCGCTCAGGTGCCGGTGCAGGCCGGCCAGGTTCGGGTGGCGTTGTGGGCCATCTTGGCCCGGCTCGCTTCCTCGAGATTCACTCCGAGGATTTCGGTCAGGTCGCAGAGGTTCCAGATGACGTCGAAACCTCTTCGGCGACGTGAGCACGAGTGGCCTCGACGTCGCTGGAGAGGTCTTGCGCCCTCGCCAGTTCTTCGAGAGCCTCCTCGACCTCGACCTCGACCAGTTCAGCGCGGACAGAGACCATCCTCTCCGCAGCGCTCCTGCGCGGCCATCCCTTCGCCGTGGACAGGTCGTGCGTGTTCCGGATGATGTCGGCCAGCGGCAGCCGCGGCTCACTCACAGTTCCTCCAATAGGTGCCTCAGGCCCAGCCTTCACGCCGACCATCCTGGTGACGGGCGCGACTGGGCAGCTTCGTGCGGGTTGGTAAGCCTTCACCCTCGGAGCTTCTGGAGAGGGCCCAACTCGATGAAGAGGGCTCACCGCAGGCTCGGTGATGTGGCCGGGTCGGTATGCCGGCGCTGGTCGGCGGCGCGGCCCTTGTGCTCGCATGAGCGCGCGACGGCACGGACCGCCCACCGTGGGCGGTGACGCCCTGGCACCTTCTCTTCGCGGCGGGCTCATCGATCTCGCAGTCGGTGCTGTTGACTGTGCCTGTGCGTCGTCGCAGGCTGTTGCACGCGTCTGGGAGGAGCGCTCCATGGGTAAGTTGATCTACGCGGCCAACATCTCGCTCGACGGCTTCCTCGAGGACGAGACGGGTTCGTTCGACTGGTCCGTGCCGGACGAAGAAGTGCACGCGTTCTGGAACGAGCACGAGCGGCACATCGGCACGTCGCTCTACGGGCGACGCATGTACGAGACGATGCGCGTGTGGGAGAGCGACGACTGGTTGACGAACCAGCCCCCGGTGGTCCGCGAGTACGCCGGGATCTGGCGTGACGCCGACAAGGTCGTCTACTCCACCTCACTCACCGACGTGTCGACCGCGCGCACGAGGATCGAGCGGCAGTTCGACCCCGAGGCGGTCCGGCGGCTCAAGGAGACCTCCGGCTCGGACCTGAGCATCGGAGGCGCGGAGATCGCGGCCGAGGCCTTCCGGCACAGCCTGGTCGACGAGTGCGTGCTGCTGCTGTGCCCGGTCCTCGTCGGCGGCGGCAAGCCGGCGCTGCCTCGTGGCGTAC
>DASSPC010000322.1:0-3557 GCA_035699865.1 Oryzihumus sp.
GCCAACACCGGCAGCCGTCAGGTCGACTACGAGGCCTCCGACCCGTTCGTCACGGCCGTCGGCGGCACGTCGCTCGCGGTCACCTCCACCAACGGCTACGGCTTCGAGCAGGGCTGGGGCACCGGGAAGTCGGTCCTCACGAGCGGCGCCTGGTCACCGTCCCCGCCGGCCTTCCTGTACGGCGGCGGTGGCGGGACCAGCCAGCTGTTCCGCGAGCCGCGCTACCAGCGGAATCTCGTCCCCACGTCGATCAGCGACTTCTTCGGCCAGGGCCCGCACCGGGCGGTCCCCGACGTGGCCATGGTGGGTGACCCCAACACCGGGATGCTGGTCGGGCAGAGCCAGAGCTTCCCCGACGGGTCGATCCGCTATGACGAGTACCGCCTCGGCGGGACCAGCCTGTCCAGCCCCCTGTTCGCCGGGATCGTCGCCCTCGCCGACCAGCTGCGCGGCCGCCCGCTCGGCTTCCTCAACCCGAAGCTGTACCGGGTCGGCGGCTCCTCGGCCTTCCGCGACGTCAACCACGGCCGATCGGTCACGGACGGCGTCGTCCGGGTCGACTTCACCAACGGCTTCGACGCCTCCGGCGGCACCGTGACCAGCCTGCGCACGTTCAACCAGACCGGCACGATCTACACCCGGCCGGGCTACGACGACGTCACCGGGCTCGGCAGCCCCAACGGCTGGAGCTTCCTCGCGGCGCTCTCCAAGGGCGGCAAGCCCTGACCGCTGGGCCGGCCCGGGCGTTCCGGGCCGGCTTGGCCGGTCCTGGGGTTCCGGGCCGGCTTGGCCGGTCCTGGGCGGCCCCGGGGCGAGCGCTCAGAGGCGGGTCACCGCGGTCACCACGAACGTGGTGCTCCCGCACGGGCTGACGAGGTCGGGGCGCACCGTGCCACGCACGCGCACACGCGTCCCCACCGCGAGCCCGCGGGCGGGGTCGCCGGTGAGCGCGTAGCGACGGTCGGGCACCTGGAGCACGACGCAGCCAGGTTTGATGCCCTCGATGACCTGTCCGGTCATCGTCGTCTCCTGACCGGTTGCCGGTGAGCTGGTGGACGTGGAGGGCGTGAACGGCGTGGTGGCGCCGGAGGATGAGCCGGAGGGTGCCCCGGCGGTGCCGGCGCTGCCGCAGGCCGCGAGGACGAGGACCAGCACTCCCCAGGCCCCGACCATTCGCCCCTTCCACAGGGGGTGCATGCGCAGAGAGGTCATACCTGTCTGACGAGGCGCACGGGGTCGGCAGTTCCTCAACCGGTGAAGAGCCTGGCTGTTGGCTCCCCACTCCCGTGGCCGGACGGTACGCCGGGGCGGGGCGGACCGCGCGCTGAACGGCGCGGCATACAGTCGGCGCATGGGACGTGTCACCCGCCGCACCCCGGCCCACCGCATCGACCTCGGCGGCCCGGAGGGGCCGCGCGTGGTCGCCCGCCCCGACACCGTCACCGTCGAGGAGCCGCTGGAGGTCCGCGTGGGCGGCACCTCCCTGGCGGTGACGATGCGCACGCCCGGCGACGACTTCGACCTGGCGATCGGCTTCCTGCTCACCGAGGGGCTCATCGGGGCAGCCTCCGACGTGCGCCACCTCATGCACTGCCTGGACGAGGGCGAGGACGGGCGCCCGACCTACAACGTCGTCGACGTGACCCTGGCCGATGGCGTGCAGCCGCCGCCGGCCAGCGCGGCGCGCGACTTCTACACGACCAGCTCCTGCGGCATCTGCGGCAAGGCCAGCATCGACGCGATCACCACCAAGAGCCGGTATGCCGTGGCGCAGGACCCGCTGCGCCTCTCCCCCGTCGTCGTGGCCGCCATGCCGGCGGCGCTGCGCCGGCAGCAGAAGGTGTTCGACCGCACCGGCGGGCTGCACGCGGCGGGGCTGTTCACCGGTGAGGGCGAGCTGCTGGCGGTGCGCGAGGACGTGGGCCGGCACAACGCCGTCGACAAGGTGCTCGGGTGGGCCGCACGCGAAGGCCGGCTGCCCCTGGCCGGACATGTGCTGGCCGTCAGCGGCAGGGCCAGCTTCGAGCTCACCCAGAAGGCGCTCATGGCCGGCGTGCCGGTCCTGGCCGCCGTCTCGGCGCCCTCGAGCCTGGCCGTCGAGCTGGCCGCCCAGGCGGGGATGACGCTGGTCGGCTTCGTGCGCGACCCCCGGATGACGGTCTACGCCGGAGCGGAGCGGCTGGGCCTTACTGCCGGGTAGGTGTCAAGGTCCCGGACCCGAATGTGACCAAGCCCGCGTTCGGGTGGAGGATGGGGTGTCACTGAGGGCCGCACGCGGCCGTCGCCAGTGACGGACAGTGCGAGAAAGGACATGGCGTGGTGGCACGCGAGGAAGCCGGACCGATCCTGAACGGCATCCCCAGTCAGCTCCCGGACATCGACCCCGAGGAGACGCAGGAGTGGCTCGAGTCGCTGGACGGGGTGATCGACGAGAGCGGGCGGACCCGTGCGCGCTACGTCATGCTCAAGCTCCTCGAGCGGGCGCGTGAGCGCCAGATCGGTGTCCCGTCGCTGACGGCGACCGACTACATCAACACGATCGCCCCCGAGGCCGAGCCGTGGTTCCCCGGCGACGAGGAGGTGGAGCGCCGCTACCGCGCGTTCCTGCGCTGGAACGCCGCGGTCATGGTGCACCGCGCGCAGCGCCCCGACATCTCCGTCGGCGGCCACATCTCGACCTACGCCTCGGCCGCGACGCTGTACGAAGTGGGCTTCAACCACTTCTTCCGCGGCAAGGACCACGAGGGTGGCGGCGACCAGATCTTCATCCAGGGCCACGGCTCCCCGGGCATCTACGCCCGCGCCTTCCTCGAGGGCCGGCTCTCCGAGGAGCAGCTCGACGGCTTCCGCCAGGAGCACTCCCACGTCGTCGACGGCAAGCCGCTGGCGCTGCCGTCCTACCCGCACCCGCGGCTCATGCCGGACTTCTGGGAGTTCCCCACGGTGTCCATGGGCCTGGGCCCGATGAACGCGATCTACCAGGCGCAGTTCAACAAGTACCTGCACAACCGCGGCATCAAGGACACCAGCCAGCAGCACGTCTGGGCGTTCCTCGGCGACGGCGAGATGGACGAGCCCGAGTCGCGCGGCCTGCTCCAGGTCGCCGCCGGCGAGGAGCTGGACAACCTCACCTTCGTCATCAACTGCAACCTGCAGCGCCTCGACGGCCCGGTCCGCGGCAACGGCAAGATCATCCAGGAGCTCGAGGCGTTCTTCCGCGGCGCCGGCTGGAACGTCATCAAGGTCGTCTGGGGCCGTGAGTGGGACCCGCTGCTGGCGGCCGACCGCGACGGCGCCCTCGTGCACCTGATGAACACCACGCCCGATGGTGACTACCAGACCTACCGGGCCAACGACGGGGCGTTCATCCGCGAGCACTTCTTCGGCCGCGACCCGCGCACCCGCGCCATGGTCGACGGGATGACCGACCAGGACATCTGGAACCTCAAGCGCGGCGGCCACGACTACCGCAAGGTCTACGCGGCCTACAAGGCGGCGATGGAGCACAACGGCCAGCCGACGGTGATCCTGGCCAAGACCATCAAGGGCTACGGCCT
>DASSPC010000323.1:0-14009 GCA_035699865.1 Oryzihumus sp.
TTCGGCTACCCCTCGGCCGACCAGATCTCCCTGGCCTCGCTGGAGCAGGTGGCCTCCGGCGACCGCCGCGGCGGGGAGACGGTGCTCAAGGACGTGACCTTCCACGCCGCCCCCGGCGAGCTCGTGGCGCTGGTCGGCCCCAGCGGCGCCGGCAAGACCACGATCACCTCGCTGGTCGCCCGGCTCTACGACCCCTCCGCCGGCACGGTGCGGCTGGACGGGGTCGACCTGCGCGACGCCAGCCTGGAGTCGGTGCACGACGTCGTCGGCGTGGTGACGCAGGAGGCGCACCTGTTCCACGACACGATCCGCGCCAACCTCGCCTACGCCCGGCCCTCGGCGACCGAGGCGGAGATGGTCGAGGCGCTGCGCGCGGCCCAGGTGTGGGACCTGGTCTCGCAGCTGCCCGAGGGGCTGGACACGGTCGTCGGCGACCGTGGACACCGGCTCTCCGGTGGCGAGAAGCAGCGCCTGGCTATTGCTCGGCTGCTGCTCAAGAGCCCCGGCCTGGTCGTCCTCGACGAGGCCACCGCCCACCTCGACAGCGAGTCCGAGGTGGCGGTGCAGCGGGCCCTCGACACCGCGCTGCACGGCCGGACGGCGCTGGTCATCGCCCACCGCCTGTCCACGGTGCGCGGGGCCGACCAGATCCTCGTCGTCGAGGCCGGGCGGATCGTCGAGCGCGGCACGCACCTGGAGCTGCTGGCCAAGGGCGGCCTCTACGCCGACCTCTACACGACCCAGTTCGCCGACCAGGGCTCCGTCGCCTGACGCCTCGACGGGCGGCTGCTGCAACGGGCGGCGACTGATGCCCGCACGGGAGGTGTGGACACCAGGACCTGGCGCCGGGTCGGGCCTGGACAGCCCGGTCAGGAGTCGTCGGCACCCGGCACGTCACCCCTGCTGATCGCCTCGCAGAGCCGCTGGTGGTCGCGCTCGGTCTGGTCGGCGTAGTCGACGGCGAACGCGGCGATGGCCCGGTCGAAGCCCTGACCCGACCCGAGGTACCCATGGATCGCGCCGGCGTCGCCGCTGCGGGCGTGGGCGCGGGCCAGCGTCCACCCGCACAGCTCGGCGAACAGCACCAGGGAATCCCCACTCATCAGCTCGGTGTCGACCTTGCCCTTCATGTCCCAGAGCTGGCGCACGTAGTAGTCCACGCCCTCGACCGCACCGCTGGTCCAGCCCAGGAAGATGTCGCCGGCTGCCTGGATGACGCGCTGGCCCTCCACCACGCGCCGGCCCTGGTGTTCCTGCTCCGCCGGCTTCGCGTGCGGCTCGAGGACCGACCGGCCCGCCTGCTTGACCTGCAGCACCAGGGGAGCCCTGGCATCGCCCCCGTCGAAGAGCACCGCCCAGCACCGGGTGCCGACGCTGCCGACGCCGACCACCTTGACGGAGTAGTCCACGAGCTCGAAGCGGTCGAACAGCACCTGGACGTGGTGCGGGAGCGTGCTGCGGTAGGAGGTCATCGCGCGATGCACGATGTCGTCGTCCTGCGGGTGGTGGTAGAGCCGGGGTGGGTCGTCGCGGAACCGCAAGGTCCCGCCGACGGTGGTGGTGAGGCGACGAAACGCCCGGAGGTTGTCCTTGCGCCGTGCCTTGTCGATGCGTCGGTGGGCCAGACGCTTCTGCTGCGCGTCGATCTGCGCGTGCCTGACGACGTCCTGGAGGGTCAGGCTGTCGATGCTCGAGTACCAGACCTCCAGCGGGCGTTCCCGGGCGTACTCCGCCATCCGGAGCCGGTAGCTGCGCGCCGCTGCCGTGGCCGCTGCGCTGCAGACCTCGGGCGAGAAGCCGTTCTGGCGGCCGGCCACCACCGTGCTGGCGGCCAGGCGTTTCAGGTCCCACTCGAAGGGCGCCGGCAGGGTCTCGTCGAAGTCGTTGATGTCGAAGTTGATCTCCCGCTCGGGGGTGCCCAGCAGACGGAAGTTGCCGATGTGGGCGTCGCCGCAGGCCTGCACCCACAGGCCGGACTGCGCGGTGGTGGCCAGGTCTGCGGCCATCACCGCGGCCGAGCCGCGCAGGAACGTGAACGGGGAGGCAGCCATGCGGCCGTACCGCAGCGCGAGCAGCTCGGGCAGGCGCTCGGCGTCGGTGGCGCGCAGTGTCCCCACCGGGTCAGGGCGCGAGTCGGGCGGCTCCCAGCCGGCATGACTCGAGCGTGGGACGGTGCTGCGCAGGGCGCGGCCCATCGTGCGCCGCTGCGACGGAGTCGGGAGGCCCATGGCAGCCCTCCTTGGTCCACGGTGGGAGTGGACTCCATCGTCGCGTCCCGTGTCCGGGCCGCGCGTGCCCTTCGTCCCGGGGCTCAGAGGCTGCGGGTGGACCCGCCGTCGACGGTGACCATGGCGCCGGTCATGTACGACGCGGCGGGCGAGGCGACGAACGCCGCGACCCGGCCCACCTCCTCGGGCTGGCCGTAGCGGCGCAGCGGGATGTGCTGCTCGCGCTCGCGGCGGGTGCTCTGCGGGCGGCCGCTCGCCTCGTCGAGCTCGCGGACGCGGTCGGTGTCGATCCGGCCCGGCAGGATCGCGTTGACCCGGGCGCCCCGGGGGCCGCACTCGTCGGCCAGGGTCTTGGCGGCCATGGCCAGCCCGGGCCGCAGGCCGTTGGACAGCGCCATCCCGGGCAGCGGTGCCCGGACCGAGGTCGACAGCACGAAGGTGATGCTGACGCCCTCCTGGGTGCTGGTGGCCAGCGTGGCGCGGGCCAGCCGCAAGGGACCGAGGAAGATCGACTCGAACGCCGAGCGCCACACCTCGTCGCTGACGTCCTCGACCGCGCCGTGCGGGGGGCCGCCGACGCTGATGACCGCTCCGTCGATCCGGCCGTAGCGGGCCATCGCCGCCGCCACCAGCGCGTCCGCGGTCGCCGGGGCCGCGAGGTCGCCGGCGATCCCGATGGCGTGGTCCGGCCCGCCCAGCCGGGTCGCGGCCGCGGTCACAGCAGCCTCGTCGCGGGCGCACAGCACCACGCGGGCCCCTTCCCCAACGAGCACCTCGGCGGTGGCGAACCCCAGCCCCCGTGAGGCCCCGCTGACGACGTACACCCGGTCCCTCAGCCCCAGATCCATGGGCTCATCGTGCCCGACGCGGTGCCTGCACCGGGGCCAGGAGGCGTGAGGCCCCGACGCCGTGACCCACCCGGCGTGGGTCTCAGGCGTCCTCCTCGTCCCAGATCCGCACCTTCTTCGGCTTCGGCTGCGGGGGCAGGCCGGCGGCGACGGCCTTCTGTTCCTCGGCCTCGCGCCGGACGCCGACGCCGACGAGGACGAACCCGGCCACACCGAACAGCCACCACTGGAAGGCGTAGGCCAGGTGCGGGCCCTCGTCGGTGTCCGGTGCGGCCAGCGGCGTGGCGTGGGCGATGGGCTCGGAGGAAGCGGACTGCTCGGACTTGACGATGAGGTAGCCGCCGTAGAGCTGGGTGCCGGTGGCCTGTGCGGCCTCGCGCAGGTTGATCGAGGCGAGCTGCCCGGCCGGCATCTCCTTGTGCAGGCTCGGCTCGCCCTGGCGCAGCCAGCCGGTCACGGTCACCGTGCCGGTCGGGGTCGCCGGGATGTCCGGGCGGGACGCCGCGGTCTGGGCGTTGTCGATCCAGCCGCGGTCGACGAGCAGGGCGCCACCGGGCACCTGCAGCGGCACGACCACCTCGTAGCCGTAGTTGCCGTTGTTGGGCCGGTTGCGCACCAGCTGCAGCCCTTGGGCGTCGTACGTGCCGGTCACGCGCACCGGCGTCCACTCCTTCGCCAACGGCAGCGGCGTCCCCACGCTCGGCAGGGCCACGCCCAGCGGCTCGGGTGCAGCGCTGTAGTGCGAGGTGATGCGGTGCGCCCGCTCGTGCTTGTCGACGTGCCGGCCCCACTGCCACCGCCCCAGGTAGAAGCAGGCGACGGCGAACACGGCAGCCGCCGCCAACGCGGCCAGCCACCGACGGGTGAGGAGCACCTTCAGCACGTCTTGACGTTACCCGGCATACCCTTGGGGTCATGACGAGCCTCCCGATGCCTCAGGTGCGCCCCACCGGGCTGCCCGACACCTTCGGGCGGGTGGCGTCCGACCTGCGCGTGTCCGTGACCGACCGCTGCAACCTGCGCTGCACCTACTGCATGCCCGCCGAGGGGCTGCCGTGGCTGCCCAAGCCGGAGATGCTCACCGACGCCGAGCTGCTGCGGGTCATCGGCATCTTCGTCGGGCTGGGGGTGCGCCAGGTGCGTCTCACCGGTGGTGAGCCGCTGCTGCGCCGCTCCCTGGTCGAGGTCGTGTCCGGTATCGCGCAGATGTCACCGCGGCCGCAGATCGCCATGACCACCAACGGTGTCGGCCTCGACCGGCTCGCCGGCCCCCTCGCCGCCGCGGGCCTGGACCGGGTCAACGTCAGCCTCGACACGATCGACCCGGCCGAGTTCGAGACGCTGACCCGTCGAGACCGGTTCGCCGACGTGGAGAAGGGCCTCAAGGCCGCGGCCAACGCCGGGCTGACCCCGGTCAAGGTCAACGCCGTCGCGATGCGCGGGGTCAACGACCACTCCGTCGCCGACGTGCTGCAGTGGTGCCTGGACCGGGGATACAGCCTGCGCTTCATCGAGCAGATGCCGCTGGACGCCCAGCACTCCTGGGAGCGCACCGAGATGGTCACCGCCGACGAGCTGCGCCAGCGGCTCTCCGAGCGGTTCACCCTGACCCCGCTGCCCTCGGCCGAACGCGGCAGCGCCCCCGCCGAGCTGTTCCTCGTCGACGGCGGCCCGGAGACGGTCGGGGTCATCGCCAGCGTCACCGCGCCGTTCTGTGCGGCCTGCGACCGCGTCCGGCTCACCGCCGACGGCCAGGTGCGCAACTGCCTGTTCGCGGGGGGAGAGGTCGACCTGCGCGGCCCGCTGCGCGCCGGCGCCTCCGACGAGGAGATCGCGGAGCTGGTGCGTGGGGAGATGTGGCGCAAGGCCCGCGGCCACGGCATCGGCGAGCCCGACTTCCACCAGCCGGACCGGCCGATGTCCGCGATCGGCGGCTGAGCGCAGCTCACCCCGCAGGCCCTGGGCTGCACCCGGGCTACCGGCGGGCAGGACCCTCACCGCGACCAGCGGCGCGCGGGTGCTCACGCCTCGTGCAGCCACGGCGCGAAGCTCAGGCCGACCAGGACGCCGTCAGGCGTCTGCAACCGCGCGATGACCTGGCCCCAGGGCTCGGTCTTGGTCGGGTGCAGCAGCGTGTAGCCCCGGGCCTCCAGCTCCTGTGCCGCGGTCGGGACGTCGTCCACCTCGAACTCGATGCTGGCCTGCGGCACGGGGTGGGTGTCGGGCCAGGACGCCTGGCCGAAGCACGCCATGGCGGCCTCGGCGAGGGGCCACACTCCGAAGTGCCTCGTGCCCGCCACCGCCTCGGAGAAGACGTAGTCCGAGTCCTGCGCGCCGGCCGGTTGCAGCGGCAGGCCCAGGGCATCGACGAACAGGCGCCGGTCCTCGACCGGGTGGGCGCTGATGACCGAGACGCTGGCAACGAAGCGGATCTCCATGTCCTCATCATGGGCCGGTCCGCCGACAGCGGCGGGCGTCCCCGGACCACCCGGGGACGAGCTCCCGTCAGACGGTCTCGTCGGTCAGCTCGCCGACCGGCACGACGTCCTTGAGGAACCCGCGCACGGTGAGGAACTCGCCCAGGGTCGCGCGGTGCTCCTCGCAGGCCAGCCAGGTCTTGCGCCGGTCCGGGGTGTGCAGTGAGGGGTTGTTCCACAGCAGCCCGTAGACCGCGTCCGCGCGGCAGCCCTTCGCGCTGCAGACCAGCCGCCCGGCATACCCGTCGGCACCGCCCCCGGCCCACGGCAGGCTCACTGCTGGTCCTCGGGACGCTCCCGGATCTGGCGCTGGTCCGCCGGGGGGACCGGGGCGACCGTGCCGACGGCGCGGGCCCGGGTCGCGTTGGCCATCACGACGGCGACATAGGGCAGGACGACCGCGCCCAGCACGAGGACCCACCCGATCAGCGTCCAGTGCAGCACCACGATGGCGAGCACGGACAGCAGGAAGCAGACGGTGCGGATGCCCATCGAGATCAGGTAGCGGCGCATCCGCTCGCTCTGGTCGTCGCGCAGCGACTCCGGGGCACTGGTGACGGAGTAGACCGGGTCCTGGGGGTGACCACTTCGCCGTCTCACCCCCTCACGATACGTCGCTGCCGATGCGGCGTACCCACCGGTAGTGGACTAGGTTCCGAACGAACCCGGCTCACCCGACCAGTGGAGGACACCACCCATGGCCGACCCGCGCAACGTGCTCGTCACCGGAGGAAACCGGGGCATCGGCCTGGCCATCGCGCGGGCCTTCGCGGAGGCGGGCGACAACGTCGTCATCACCAACCGCTCCGGCGACGCCCCCGAGGGCCTGCGCGCCGTGAAGTGCGAGGTCACCGACTCCGCCTCCGTCGACGCCGCCTTCGCCGAGGCCGAGGAGCTGCTCGGCGGGCCCGTGGAGGTGCTCGTGGCCAACGCCGGCATCACGCGCGACACGCTGCTGATGCGCATGAGCGACGAGGAGTTCGACTCGGTCATCGACACCAACCTCGCCGGGGCGTTCCGCTGCGCCCGGCGCGCGAGCAAGGGCATGATCCGCCTGCGCAAGGGCCGGATCGTGTTCATCTCCAGCGTGGTCGGGCTCTACGGCTCGCCCGGCCAGACCAACTACGCCGCCAGCAAGGCCGGCCTGGTCGGCCTCGCCCGCTCGATCTCGCGTGAGCTCGGGGGCCGGGGGATCACCGCCAACGTCGTGGCGCCCGGCTTCATCGAGACCGACATGACCGCCGAGCTGCCCGAGGACCGCAGGAAGGCCTACCTGGCCACGATCCCGGCCGGGCGCTTCGCGACGCCGGCCGAGGTCGCGGCCGCGGTGCGCTTCGTCGCCTCGGACGACGCGGCCTACATCACCGGCGCGGTCATCCCGGTCGACGGCGGCCTGGGCATGGGCCACTGACGCACGGGCGCCGACCGACCCCGCACACGAGAGAGAGCAACGACGCAATGGGAATCCTCGAGGGCAAGAAGCTTCTCGTCACCGGAGTCCTCATGGACTCCTCGATCGCCTTCCACGTGGCGAAGCTGGCCCAGGAGCAGGGCGCCGAGGTGGTGCTGACCTCCTTCGGCCGCACCATGAAGATCACGCAGACGATCGCCAGGCGGCTGCCCACCACGCCCCAGGTGATCGAGCTCGACGTCACCAACCAGGAGCACCTCGACACCCTCGCCGAGCGCGCGGGTGAGGTCCTCGGCAGCCTCGACGGCGTGCTGCACTCGATCGGCTTCGCCCCGCAGGGCGCGTTCAACTTCCTCGAGGGCACCTGGGACGACGTGGCCACGGCCATGCACGCCTCGGCCTACTCGCTCAAGGCGCTTGCCGTCGCCACCCTGCCGCTGATGAGCGAGGGTGGCAGCGTGGTCGGGCTGACCTTCGACGCCAAGTTCGCCTGGCCGGTCTACGACTGGATGGGCGTGGCCAAGGCCGCGTTCGAGGCGACCAGCCGCTACTGCGCCCGCGACCTCGGGCCCAAGGGCGTGCGGGTCAACCTCGTCTCGGCCGGCCCGATCCGCACCACCGCCGCCAAGTCGATCCCCGGCTTCGAGCAGTTCGAGCAGACCTGGTCCGAGCGGGCCCCGCTGGGCTGGGACATCAACGACCCGGCCCCGGCCGCGCGGGCCTGCGTCGCCCTGCTGTCCGACTGGTTCCCGGCCACGACCGGCGAGATCGTCCACGTCGACGGCGGCGTCCACGCGATGGGGCAGTGACCCCGCGCGGGTAATCCGCTTGCACGGCCGCAGCAGGGTCCGCCATGCTGCGGCCGTGATCATTTCTCCCTCGCGCTGACCTGACGCGCGTCGCCGCGGTGCCCACTGCGCCCGCCTGCCGACCCGTCCGTCTGCGCTCACGCCGATCCACGACCCGTTCGATCCTGCGTGAGGGAGCCGCCCATGTTGCGCGCTGTTTCGCTGTCCAAGCACTACGACCTCGAGCCGCTCTTCGAGGACCTCGACCTGACGTTGAGCCCCGGTGACCGGGTGGGCCTGGTCGGCCCGAACGGCACCGGCAAGTCCACCCTGATGCGCCTGCTCGCCGGGGTGGAGGAGCCCACCTCCGGGGCCGTGGTGCGCTCACCCGGCCTCACCGTGGGCTGGCAGGCCCAGGAGTCACCCGACCCCGGTATGCCGGTCGCGCAGTTCGTCCTCTCGGGTGCGCCGCAGTGGGCGGCGGCCCGCGAGCGGATGCACGCGCTCGAGGCCGGGCTGGCGTCCGGGGCCGCCGAGGGCGCTCGCGCCGCCGACCGTGCGATGGCCGAGTACGCCTCCGCCGTCGAGGTGTTCGACTCCCTCGGCGGCTGGGCGACCCTCGCCCGGCTGGACCAGGTGCGCTCCCGCCTCGGCGTCGCCACGGAGGCGGGGATCGCCGGCGACCGGCCGATGGGGTCGCTCTCGGGCGGCGAGCAGTCCCGGGTGATGCTCGCCCGGCTGCTGGTCACCGACCCCGACGTGCTGCTCCTGGACGAGCCGACCAACCACCTCGACACCGAGGGCCGGGCCTGGCTCGGCGAGCACCTGGCCTCGTTCCGTGGTGCGGTGCTCGTGATCTCCCACGACCGGCGCTTCCTCGACCGGGCCGTCAACCGCGTGGTGGAGCTCGACGGGATCGCGCCGGGGCTGCAGGACTACCCGGGGTGCGGCTACGCGGCATACCGGGTGGAGAAGCAGCGCCGCTGGGAGCGGCTGCTGCTGGACTTCGAGGCGCAGGAGAAGTACCGCCGCGCCCTGGCCGAGGACATCGAGCGGACCAAGGAGTACGCCCGCGGCGTCGAGGTCGCCAACCCGCGCAACCCCTCGGCCCGGCGGCTGGCCCGCAAGGTGGCGCGCAAGGCGCTGTCGCGGGAGCGGCGGCTGGCCCGGCAGATGCAGGCGGCGTCGTGGATCGCGCAGCCGCAGACCCGGCCCGCCCTGGCGATGCGGTTCGAGGTGGGCGACGGCGAGGCCCCGGAGACCCTGGCCGACGTGCGCGGCCTGGACGTCGCGGCGGGGGAGCGGGTCGTCGTGCGCGACGCGTCGCTGCGGGTGAGGCGGGAGGACCGGATCCTGCTCTCCGGTGCCAACGGCGCCGGCAAGACCAGCCTGCTGCGGGCGCTCACCCCGCTGCTGCGCGACGCCGCCGTCCTGCCGCAGACGCATGAGCACCTGCCCACGGGGATCAGCGCGCTCGAGCTGTTCCGCCGGGAGGTGCCGATGTACCTCGAGGAGGCCGAGGAGGTGCTCGAGGGGTTCCTGTTCGACGCCCACGACCGGGAGCGGGCCGTCGGCGACCTGTCGGTCGGCCAGGTGCGGCGGCTGCTCATCGCCACGCTGGTCAACACCCCCAGCCGGGTGCTCGTCCTGGACGAGCCGACCAACCACCTCGACTTCGACTCCCTGGAGGTCGTCGAGGCGGCGCTGGCGCAGTACCGCGGGGCGCTCCTGGTGGTCAGCCACGACGAGGAGTTCGCCGAGCGGGTGGGTCTGCACCGCCGCTGGCAGGTCGTGGACGGACGGCTGGAGTCGGCCGCCTGACCGCCGGTGGCGGGCTGGGCGGGGGCGGCTAGAGTCCGCCGCATGACTTCTGCCGCCGCGGTGTCAGCCACCGAAGTGCGTGTCCTCGAGGGCCCCAACCTCTACTTCGCCCAGCCGGCCATGAAGGTCATCCTGCAGGTGCCCGGCTACCTCGCCGCGCCCGAGCCGGCGCTGCGCGCCCTGGCCGCCCGGGTGGGCCTCAAGGGAGCCCGACCGGGTGCGCCGGACTCCGAGCAGCGGCAGCGGTTCGTCATGCGGTTCACCACGGCCGTGGTGCGCCGCGTCGCAGCCGAGTCGGGCACGGCGCGCCTGAGCGTGCGCACCCGCACCGGCGGCAGCCGTCAGGAGATCGTCGTGGCCTTCCCGTGGCGCCGTCGCGGCCGCGGCCTGGCCCTCGGCGATGCCCTGGCCCCGGTGCTCACCGCGCTGCTCGACCCCGACGAGGCGGTCGGCGACCAGGCGGTGGCGGGAGTGATCACCGCGGTGACCGCGGCCGACCCCGGCGACAAGCCGAACGTCGTCACCCCGAAGGTGCCGGTCGCCTCCATCACCGGCACCAACGGGAAGACCACCACGACACGGCTGCTTGCCCACATCGGGATGACCGCCGGACTGCGCACCGCCTGGAGCTCCACCGACGGGGTCGTCGCGCAGGGCGAGATGGTCGAGCCGGGCGACTACTCCGGCCCCGCCGGCGCCCGCACCGTACTGTCCACGCCCGGCGTGCAGCTCGGCATCCTCGAGACCGCCCGCGGCGGGATGCTGCTCAAGGGCATGGGCGTCTCGGCCAACGACGTCAGCGTGGTCACCAACGTCTCGGCCGACCACCTCGGCCTGCAGGGCATCGACACCATCGACCAGCTCGCCGAGGTCAAGGCCATCGTCACCCAGGCCACCAGGCCCGACGGCTGGGTGGTCCTCAACGGCGACGACCCGCGGGTGTGGGCGATGCGCACCCGGATCAAGGCCCGACCGTGGGCGTTCAGCCTCGACCCCGACTCCCCGGCGCTGCGGGAGTCCCTTGCCGCCGGCGGCCGCGGGGTGACCGTGCTCGACGGCGACGTCGTGGTCCTGCACCCGGGCGCCGACCCCGACCACCTCGCCGCGATCCTCGACGTGCCGGTGACCCTGTCGGGGCTGTCCGAGCACAACATCGCCAATGCCCTCGCCGCCACCGCGGCCGCGCTCGGGCTCGGCCTGCCGCGCCAGGCCGTCGTCGACGGGCTGCGCACGTTCGCACCCGACCCGAGCCACAACCCCGGCCGGATGAACGTCTACACCTACCCGCTGCCGGACGGCGGCGCGGCCACGGTCATCGTCGACCTGGCCCACAACGAGGCCGGGCTCGAGGCGCTGCTGCGGGTGTGCGACGGGCTGCGGGTGCCCGGTGGCCTGGTCCACCTGGGCCTGGGCACGGCCGGGGACCGCACCGACGACCTGCTGCAGTCCCTGGGCGAGCTGGCCGGGCGCCGCGCCGACACCATCGCGGCGGTGCACAAGGAGCACTACCTGCGCGGGCGCACCATGGAGGACCTCGAGACCCAGCTGCGCATCGGCCTGTCCCGGGTGGGCGTCGCCGAGATCGACTCGCACTCCACCGAGCTGGACGGCCTCAAGGCCCTGGTCGCTCGGGCCTCGGACGGTGACGTCGTGGCCGTGATGTGCCACTCCGACCGCATCCTGCTCGACGCGTGGCTGACCGAGGAGGGCGCCACCCCCGACGACGCCTCCGCCATCCGCCGCAAGGTCGTCGCGGCCCGCGGCGAGCACGAGCAGGAGGCGGCGATCGCCGCCCTGTGGGAGCGCGAGGACGCCCGGGCCCGTGTCGCGGACGCCCAGGCCCTGCTGTCGGCCCACCCCGGCGACGCGCGCCTGCTGTTCGAGCTGGGCGGGACGCTCGACGCGGCAGGGCAGGAGGCCGAAGCGGTCGGCTGCTACGAGCAGGCCCTGGCCGCCGGGCTGCGTGAGCCGCACCGGCACCGGGCCGCGATCCAGCTGGCCTCCAGCCACCGGGCGCTGGGTGACCCCGCCGCGGCCCTGCAGATCCTCGACCGGCTCGCCGAGCAGCGGCCGGGCAGCACCGCCGTCATCGCGTTCCGCGCGCTGGCGGCGTTCGACGCGGGCCGCGCCGGGGCGGCGGTCGCCGACCTGGTGGACGCCCTGCTGGCCCACTCCGGCGACCCGGACGGGGAGGCCTACCGCGCCGCGCTGCACCGCTACGCCGCCGACCTGAGGTGAGTCGGGAACGTCGGCCCCTGGCGGCCCGCGAGGGGTTGGTGCACCCCGGAAAATCCCGGTGCGGGTGACGGCGGGCCGACCCTAGGGTCGCCGCATGAGCCCCGGTCACCAGCAGGTCCTCGTCCGCGACGCCGTCCCGGCCGATGGGGAGGCGGTCGCGGACGTCTTCCTGGCGGCACGGCATACCGCGATGCCGTGGCTGCGGTCGCCGCGCACCGAGGAGGAGGTGCGCTGGTGGTTCGGCGGGCTGCCCGAGCGCACGCAGGGGCGGGTGCTCGTGGCCGAGCGGGACGGCGCCGTGGTCGGCTTCGCCGAGGTGCTGCCCGGCGAGCTGAACCACCTCTACGTCGACCCGCAGGCCCAGGGCCGCGGCGTGGGCACGGCGCTGTTCGCCCGCGCCACCGAGCTGGAGCCGGGTGGTTTCGCGCTGTGGACGTTCCAGCGCAACGCCCGGGCACGGGCGTTCTACACGGCGCGCGGGTGCCGCGAGCTGTACGAGACCGAGGGCGCCGACAACGAGGAGCGGGAGCCCGACGTCAGGATCGCCTGGGCTCCCGCCTGAGCCCTCAGGCCTCGGCGCTGGCCGCTGCCTCGTCGCCGGCCGCCTGGGCCGCCTCGTGCAGCTCGGCCGGGTCGAGGTCGGGGTCGCCGGCCACCTCGGTGCTGTGCGCTCCGGCCTGGGCGTGCTGGGTCAGCGCCTCCAGCTCGGCCAGGACCACCGGGTGCTTGTCGACGCAGAGCACCACGAGGTCGCCGGGGTTGGCCCGGGCCATGCAGTGCCGCACCGCGTCGAGCTCCTCGGTGACGATCTCGACCTGCCGGCAACGCACGCCGTCCTGGGCCATCCGCGCCCGGACGCCCTCGGCCACCAGCTCGGCGGCCACGCCCTTCTCGCGCCCGCGCAGGTGGGCGTCCTCACGCACCACGATGACGTCGAAGTGGTCGGCGGCGATCGCGCCGAGCTCACGCATGTCCTCGTCGCGGCGGTCGCCGGCGGCGCCGATCATGCCGATCCGGGAGGACTTGCCCAGGTCGGCCTGCCCGGTCCTCTGCCCGGCGTAGGACTCCACGAAGTCGCCCAGCATCCGCATGCCGGGGGCGTTGTGGCAGTAGTCGACGATGACGTCGATGCCGCGCACGTCGAGCAGGTTCATCCGTCCGGGGGAGAGGTAGTACGACGTGGTGAACGTGCGCAGGCCCTGGCGGATGTCGTGCAGCGGGGCCCCGGCGGCGAACGCGGCACCCGCGGCGGCCAGGGCATTGGCCACGTTCATCTTCGCGGCGCCGCCGAACGTGGCCGGCAGCAGGTGGGTCCAGGCCAGCTGCATCGCGCGGCGGCCGTGGCGGATGACGATCATGTCGCCCTTGTCGGTGGGCTCGAGCACCACGGCCCGGCCACCGCGGCGGCACTGCTCGTCGATGAACTCGCGCACCTTGCTGCCGGGCGGCTCCATCGAGAACCACACCACCGAGCCCGAGCAGCGCCGCCGCATGGCCCGCACCAGCTCGTCGTCGGCGTTGAGGACGGCGAACCCGTCCCGAGGCACCGCCTCGACGACGACGGCCTTGACGTCGGCGAGCTGCTCGAGGGTGTCGATGCCGCGCATGCCGAGGTGGTCGGGGGCGACGTTGGTGACGACGGCGACGTCGTTGCGGTCGTAGCCCAGGCCCTCGCGCAGGATGCCGCCGCGGGCGACCTCCATGACCGCGAAGTCGACGCGCGGGTTCTGCAGCACCATCCGGGCCGACTTCGGGCCGGACGCGTCAGCCTTGATGACCAGGCGCTCGTCGATGACCACGCCGTCGGTGGAGGTCATGCCGACCTTGCGGCCCAGGCCCTTGAAGATGTGGGAGATCATCCGGGCGGTGGTCGTCTTGCCGTTGGTGCCGGTGACCGCCACGATCGGCACCCGCGAGGGCGCGCCCGGCGGGAAGAGCAGGTCGACCACCGGCTTGGCGATGAACTGCGGCTCGCCGACGGTGGGGTGGGTGTGCATCCGGAAGCCGGGCGCCGCGTTGACCTCGCAGATCGCCCCGCCGGTCTCGCGCACCGGGGAGGCGATGTCGGGGCAGATGAAGTCGATGCCGGCGACGTCGAGCCCGATCATCCGGGCCGCCTCCTCGGCGATCTCGACGTTGTCCGGGTGGGCCTCGAAGGTGCGGTCCACGGAGATGCCGCCGGTGGACATGTTGCCGGT